>JBIIJJ010000085.1:0-6508 GCA_044233875.1 Miltoncostaeaceae bacterium
GATGCCGCCACGTTCAGCTGCAGGTCGAACCCGGCGAGGTCCACCTGCCCCTGTCCGGTGAAGGTGAAGTTCCCGTTGCTCTGGATCTCGGCCTGGATGGCAATGGCCGGCTGGTCGGCCTGCGGAGAGAGGTCGATCGCCGCATTGACCGTGGCGTAGGCGTCGCCTCCGACGCTGCCGATTCCCACCGAGCCCAGGATGTCGAAGTCGGCGAGGGTGATGCCGACGTTGTCGGCGGAGAAGCTGAAGTCACCGGGCGCGCCCTGCACCTGCTGGCCCGCTGCATTGGTGACGGTGTCCTGGCACCCCGACTGGTACACGATGGTGCCGGCAAGCTGGGCGGTGAAGATGCCCGCATAGGCGATGCCGCCCTGGAAGGACGCGCACTTGGGCGAGATGTTCAGCGTGGCCGGCTGGGCCTGGCTGCCGATCGTGAAGCCCACGGCAGTCGTGAGCACCGCCGACGCCGACACGTCGAAGGTCGAGGCCGAGGCCTGGTAGTTCATGTCGAACGTGCCGTCGACTTCGAGCGCCCCCTCTATCCCGAGATTGGTGACGCTGGCATCGAAGATGACCTCCTCGGGCACGCCGTTGTCGATGTCGACCGTGAAGTTGGTGATGTCGATGTCGGTGCCCAGCAGGTCCATCTTCCCGCTGGCGGATATGTCGACTTCGTTCTGGCCACCGCCGAAGGTGACCGCCGCAGCCACCTTCATCTGGCTCAGGCTGAATCCCTCGACCGAGAAGGTGCCCTGCTGGGTCATGGTGAGCGAGCCCTTGGTGATGGGCCCTTGCTGATCGAGGCTGCCGGCCACCGATATTCCGTTGCCGAGTATCGAGAAGCCGCCCGAGAACGAGACATCGTTGATGTCCTGGGCCTCATCGAGGAACACCGACAGCGTGGTCTCCTGGAACTGGAGGTCCCCCAGCGAGAACGCGCCGACCTTCATGTCGGCCTTGAAGCTGGTGTTGGGAGCCAGCGTGAGTGCCGCCGAGACGTCCACATGCACGCCCAGCACCGCGCCGTCGAACGCCATCTGGAACCCGGGCGCGATGGGGGCGGATTCGGGGCTCAACTGGCAGCCGTCGGGCGCCACGATGAACTCGAAGAAGCTGGCGCTCACGACCCCGCCGTCGACCTGCAGCACGGGCGGCGAGCCGGGTGCGCTGCTGCCCACCTGCACGTCGATGCATGGGTTCGTGGCGTCGAACTCGGCGCCCACCGTCACGGGAATGCCCTGCCCGGGCACCTTGAAGGGCCCGGCCACACTGGGCGGCAGGTCTCCGGATGCCACAAGCTTCATGCCCGGCGTGAACGTGGCGAGGTTGATCTCGAACGTGAAGCTGGCGTCGTCGATGACCAGCCCGCTCACCCCGAAGGCGTCCTTCCAGCCCGATGGGTCGACGAACGACAGGGACGCCGCCGCCGTGGTGGTGGGCACGTCATACGAGAGGGTCATGTCGAGGGTCGGGGCCTCTCCCCCTCCACCACCCATCGCAACCGTCGACAGCGTGGTGCTGGCACTGACGCCCACATAGAGCCCGCTCGAGTTGCTCTCGATGTCGAATGACAGCCCGGTCGAGCCCAGGCTCGTGCTCCCCATCTTCGGCAGCGTGAAGTTGCCGGGCAGCCCGATGGACGCGTTGAAGAAGCCGGTCTGGGGGTTGAGCTGGATCGTGCCGAACGTCGGTGCGGGCACCGTGCCCATGATCTTCGAGAACCACGCGGGGGCGCTGTACGACCCGCCCACGCTCACGGATCCCGCGGCCATCGCGATGTCCTTGAGGCCCAGGCCCGGGAGGTCGAGCGACATCGTGGTGGCAAAGGTCGACCAGCCCCAGCCGGCGCCCGACTGCGAGCCGTTGCCCGAGCCCAGCGAGACCCCGTCGGGGTCCCAGCCGCCCAGGCTCCACCCGAGCGAGCTGATGTTGGCCGCGATGTCCGAGAACGAGCCGAGGCCGGGAATGCGCAGCGAGCCCGTTGCAACCATCGAGAAGCCGCCCTCGGTGGAGCCCGAGAACGATGGTGCACCGATCTTCGACGGTATCGCGACCTCGGGGAACCCGTACGTCACGTTGAACGAGGGACTGCCCAGGTTGATGCCCAGTCCGAGCGAGAGGTCCTCCACCCCGGCCTGCAGCGAGAATCCGCCACCCGATCCGATGCCCAGGATCGCGTTGGCGTTCGCGTTGAAGCCCTCACCGATCGGCGGGGTGAGCGTCGCCTGCGTGGACATGCGCAGGAACACCGTGCCGGGCGGGCACGCCGGGCCGTTGCCGGCCGAGCACTGGTCCGACAGGTCGAGCTGCAGGTTCGACAGGCTGAGCACGCTCGACACGCGCCATGAAGGCACGGTGGCGTTGATATCCCACTGCCAGGCGCCCCTGGCCATGCCGACTGCGCCCTTGAACTGCGACGGGGTCAGGGTGAGGCCCGGCAGCGGATTCCACGATGGACCCGATGTTCCCGTGAGGGCGAGGTTCCAGTCGTTGCGCCCCGAGTAGGTGAGCGCTGCACCCAGAACCACGGGCTGGGCCGATCCGCTCTGCATGGAAATGGACGCCTGCCCGGTGATCACCACGCCGTTCGAGGCGTTGGGGGTCCACGTGGCGGTGACGCCGCTCACGGTGACGCCCTCCGCGAGGGTGGTCGGCCCAGCCAACGTTCCCGTGACCGTCGAGACGACGCTGCCGCTGGCGTTCGTGATGGTGCCAGTGAGGTTGAGCGGCGACCCGCCGATGGCCATCAGCCCGTTGGCGGTGACCGTGGCGTTGTAGGTGCCCGCGGTGGAAATGGTGGCATTGAGGCTGACCGAGCCGTCATCGTCACCCGTGGCCGTTGCCGACAGCACCGACGACCCACCGGCGAACGTGAGGGTCGTCTGGCCGCTCCAGCCCGAGGGCAGGGGCAGCATCGCGAAATCACCGGGTGAGGTGAGCTGGCCGGTGAGGCTGACCGACCGGCCATCCGAGCCTGAGAATGCGAGCACCAGGGGCTGCTGCGGGTTGATGCTGATGGGCTGCAGCCCCCATGACGACGGCATGGTGAGCCTGCCCGTGGCCAACTCGACGCCCGCCTCGGTGATGGACCCGCTGATATTGGTGAAGGTGAGCGACCCGACCGTGAGCGACGAGCGGGAGAAGTCGACCTCTGAGGGGATGAGGCCACCCAGCCGCTGCTGCTCGACGGCCCCCTGGGGCACGGTGACCTTGCTGAGCACGAGGCTGGCGCCGCCCAGCGACAGGGTGACCGGACGCCCCGACGATGCCGCGCGCGCGGCCTGCGACAGGGCCGCGTTGGAGCCGGGGGTGGCCTTGACGCCCACGCCCACCATCACCTGCCCGGTGGCGGTATGCCCCTTCCCACCCCTCGCAGTGACCCGGTACACGAGCAGGGTGCCTTCGGCCGCCGGCGCGCGGAGCTGCGCCTCGGCCCCACGGGAGTGGCTGACGGGCGTGTGGGGCCCGGAGACCTGCGTCCACTCGTACGAGACCTCGCCATGCCATTCGCCGCGCACCGCCGCCGTCAGGCGCAGCTCTTCGTTGGGGCGTGCGGATATCACGGGGCCGCCGGAAACGGTGACGCCGGGGCCCCGCAGGTTGCGCGTGCGCGCAGCGGTGGCCCAGCTCGCAGCCTGCGCGCGTCGACCCGACACATCGTTGGAGCGGCGCGCATTTCGCGCACGTGCTGCCGCGGCAGCCTGCGCGCGGGCCTGCGCCTGCCGACGCTCGGCATCGGGCGTGGACCCCGACGAGCGCGGCGTGACCTGCCGCACCTGCTGGCGCACCGTCGCGGTGGTGGACACCCGCTGCGTGCGGGTTGCGCTGCCGTCGGTGACGGTGAGATCGAACACGAAGGCGGTACGCCTCTGCACCTGCGGGATGCCCGCGCGGGTGTGGGGAATCGTCGGCGAGGCGATGCGCGCCCGCGGGCTCACGCGTCCAGCGCACTCGCGCACCGTGGAAGCATCGGCTGCGGTGAGGCACCGCTGGCTCCACCGGTAGCGCAGCGAGAGACCGTTCGAGGTGCTGCCCTTGCCATCGAGCGACACCACACGGGGTGCGGGGTTGCGAGACGCCGTGGGAAGGATGACCGACGGGCTGGCCTCGGCACGCACCATTATGGGCCCGCGCACGGGCAACCGGCCGTGCCGTGTGCCCACCCGCCGCGAGCCATCAGAGACGGCAACGCCCGCGGCTCGCCAGACGAGATGCTCGGTCATGGCACGGCCGGTGGTGGCGCGCAGCCCAACGCGGACCGCCGGCGTGCGGGCCTTCCCGCGGATGACGCCCGCGAAGCTGCAGCGGATTGCCCGGCTCGTCGTGGCGCACGACCACCCTGATGGCGCGCGGAGGTTGTCCACCGCCAGGCCCGCCGGCAGCGTGGTGCGCACCGCGACGTCGCGCACCCCGGCGGAATCGGTGTTGCGCACGGCCATCACGAGATCGCCCCGCCCGCCGGCGCTCGGGATGAGGATGACCTTCTGCGACGGCCTCAGGCTGTCGGCATTCCCCACGACCTCGAGCCTCATCCCGATGCTCTCGGCCCGCTTCTCGCCTGCGACGGCTGCGGTGATGGCGCCGACGGGCGCCTCCTCGGCCTCGCGCGACGGCCGGATCGTCACCGCGATCTGCCCGTACATCGCATCGGGCGCAACGGCGGTGGTGGCCGTGAAGGTGCACGAGATGCCGCGGCCGCGGGAGCACGTGATTCCGCTCGAGCCGACCACGGACTCGATGTTCACCGACGCGCCGATGGCCTGACGCACACGCACCACGCCGCCGGGCTGCAGCGGGTGGCCGCCGGTGTTGATGAGGTTGATTCGGTACGAGAACGCATCGCGCACGGGGATTCGCGTGACGGCGCCATCACGCCACGGGACCCAGCGGCCCTCGCGTCGCAGCACCAGTCGCGGCGCGGCGATGGGGTCGCCCGGGTCGAGCACCGCCATGCGCACCACCACGGGAATGCCGCGCACAAGGCCACGACGACTGATGGGCGTGATCTCCATGCGCCGGCGGGAAGGCGCGGCGCCCGCCGGGGCGGACACCAACAGGTCGGTGCGCGCCGTGGCACCCGTGGCCAGGCCGCCCGCGACCTTGCAGTTGGCCCCCAGTGCGGTGGGCGTGCAGGACCACGCGGGATCCGACATGGCCACCTGCATGCCCGGACCGGTGCGCACTCGCAGACCGGCCACCGGAGCCGGTGCCGTGCCGACATTGTGGAGCGTGAGGCGATACACCCGCGGTGCGGCCCCGGGAACGATGGTGAAGCCCTTCGGGGCGATCACATGCGTAGCGAGCCGGGTAACCGTGTCGGGCTCCTCCAGGTGCGCCGGATGACTGAAGCGCACGGAGCCCGGGCGTCCCGCCTCGCGGTAGGAGGCCGTTCCCGTGATGTCCCACCGCGCCAGATCGCCCTTGCGATCGAGGCGCGCAGGCCACGATGCCGTGAGCATGGGCGCGGGCGCGCCCGGGCGCAGCGTGCCCGTGTACGCACAGGTGCGCGCGGCATCGGCGGCGCATCGCCAGCCCTGCCCGCTCAACCGCGCCTGCGAGAGGCGGGCGGGCGGGAGGATGGACGAGAGCGTCACCGTGGGTGCCCCGGCAGCTCCCCGCAGGGGCAGGCCACCCCCGTTGAACGCAGTCATGCGCATCTCATGCCGCTGACGCACGCTGAGGATGCGCCCGCTGGCCTCGGTGGTGTAGGCGGTGTTCACCCGCGGGGCAATGACCCCGGCAGCCACGCGCGCCGACACGCTGGCCGTGCCCTGGATGACGCCGCCGGCCACGGGCACCGACAACGCGGCTCCAACGGCACCGGCGTCGGAGCCCGGCGCCAGCGTGGTGCGCACCACCAGCACCGCGGCCGCGGCACTGGTCGGCTGCAGGATGAACGGGCCGCCCCCCGGACTCTTCACGAGATCGCAGGTGACGATGGTTCCGTCCTGACCGCAGGCCCACGAGGCACCCGAGCGCGGGTTTACGTCGAGGATCGTGTGCCAGCGCACCAGCGACACGCCCGCGGGGAGCGTGACGGTCAGCCGCACGCCGCCCGTCGTCGCGACCTGGGGGCACACGGCCGAGTCGGGTTGCCCGGGGGCGCACTGCGTGTTGCGGTAGCTCGCGCCCACCGTGATGACCGACAGGCTGCCCGCCGGGGCGAGGCCCAGCGTGGCGTTGCCGGCGCCGAGGAAGCCGAAGGTGACATCGGCGCGGGGGGCTCCCGCGCGCGGGCCGCACTGGTCGTCGTCGTCGCACTGCCGCGCGTTGGCAACGGCGTTCGGAGGGGCTATGGCGGTGGCGTCAGTCGCCGCGGCACGCGGTGCCGGCGTCGCCGTGGGCGGAGGCGCGGTCTCGGTTGCGGGCGGCGTGGTGGCCGTGGCCGGGGGCGTCGTCGTCGTGGCGGGCGGCGCGGTAGCCGTGGCCGGGGGCGCAGTCGTCGTGGCGGACGGTGCAACCGTGCTCGTGGTTACCGCCGAGGGGTCAATCGGCGTGCCCTGGGCGA
>JBIIJJ010000086.1:0-6472 GCA_044233875.1 Miltoncostaeaceae bacterium
GCGTCGTACTCGGCGATGACCCGGTCGATGCGGTCGGGTGCCGGAAGCGGAGGCGCCTCCGCGGGGTCGATGGGCAGGGGCAGCTGTTCGCCCGCGCCGCCGGCCACGCGACGCGGCCGGGCGATGGCGGCGGCCTGCCAGAGGATCTCCCGCTCGGGAACCTCGAAGGCGTCGAGGGCGCCGGCCCGGGCCAGCATGGCGGCCTGTTCGGGGCGAATGGCGGTGCGCGCCATGAGGTCGGCGAGGCCGGTGAAGTGGCCGCCCGCCTCGCGTTCGTCCACGATGCGCAGGGTGGCGTCATCCCCGAGGCCGCGCACCATCCCCAGGCCCAGGCGTACCGAGCCATCTTCCACCGAGCAGCGCGCGTCCGAGCGGCGGATGCAGGTGCGAAGGGTGCGCACGCCCCGGCGGCCGGCGTCGCGCACCAGGCTGGCCGGCGGGTAGAAGCCCATGGGCTGGGCGTTGATGAGCGATGCCAGGAACTCCGCGGGGTGGTGCCTCCTGAGCCAGGCGCTCTGGTAGGCCAGCACCGCGAACGCGGCGGAATGCGCCTTGGGGAAGCCGAAGTTGGAGAAGCCGATGAGCTTGGTGAACACCGTGCGGGTGACCTCATCGGGCACGCCGCGCTCGCGCGCGCCTTCGAGGAACCGCTGCCACATGCGCAGCATGGCGTCGCGGCTGCGCTTGCGGCTCATGGCGCGTCGGAGGTCCTCAGCCTCACCGGCACTGAAGCCCGCGAGCGCCATCGACACCTCCAGCACCTGTTCCTGGAACACCACCACGCCGAGGGTCTCCTCGAGCACCGGCTCGAGCAGCGGGTGGTCGTACGGGGGGCGGAACCCCGGGTCGATGCGCCTGGCGCGGCGGTGCCTCACGTAGGGGTGCACGGCGCCCCCGCTCACCGGCCCCGGGCGGATGAGGGCCACCTGCACGGTGAGGTCGTCGAGGTTCTCGGGGCGGGTCTGCAGCAGGCTCTGCATCTGCGCGCGGCTCTCGATCTGGAACACGCCCACGGTGTCGGCGTCCTGGATCTCGGCGTACACCGCGGGGTCGTCGAATCCGATGCGCGAGAGGTCGGGCGCGCGGCCGTGGGTGCGACCGATGAGGTCGAGGCAGTCCTCCACGGCCGAGAGCATCCCCAGGCCCAGCAGGTCGATCTTCACGAAGCCGGCGTCGGCGCAGGAGTCCTTGTCCCACTGGCAGATCTGCCGGCCGGGGAACGCCGCGGGCACCACGGGAACCAGTTCCACCAGGGGGGTGGCGCTCACGATCATGCCGCCCGAGTGCTGCGAGAGGTGGCGGGGCAGGCCCGCGGCCTCACGGGCCAGCATGGCCAGGGCGCGCCAGCGACGCGACTTCAGGCGGTCCTCGCCACCCGGCATGCGGCGTATCTCATCCTCCACCGCCTCGGCCGACGACCAGCCGTCCGACAGGCGGGCGAGCCGCTCGATATCCGCGGGAGGCAGGGCAAGGGCGCCGCCGATCTCCCGAATGGCCATTCGGGCGCGGAAGGTGGGGAAGGCCGCCACCAGCGCCGCGTGCTCGGTTCCGTAGCGGCGCACGACCTCCGCGATGAGGCGCTCGCGAACGTCGCGGGGGAAGTCCAGGTCGATGTCCGGCACCGAGCGGATGTCCCGGTTGAGGAACCGGCCGAGGAAGAGCCCGCTCTCCACCGGGTCGATGTGCGAGAGGCCGGTGAGGTAGCAGACGATGGAGCCCACGGATGATCCGCGTCCCCGACCGGGGGGCAGGGCGCGGCGGGCTGATCCCGCTGGGCGCACCTCCAGTGCCACCTCGCGGGCGATCTCCAGGATGTCCCGGTGCAGCAGGAAGAACCCGGCCAGGCCGTGGTGGCGGATGAGGCCGAGTTCCTCGTCCAGCCGCGCGAGGGCGTCATCGCGCCGCGGGCCCTCGGGGTAGCGACCGCGGGCCTCGTGGGCGCAGATGCGGGCCAGCGCGGTGTCGGCGTCCTCCCCCGGGTGGCCGGATGCGAAGTCGGGGAAGCGGTAGCCGAGGTCGCGGGTGAGGTCGAACTGGATGCGCTCGGCCAGGCGCAGGGTCTCCGCCACGGCCTCCGGGTGCTCGTGCAGGCGGCTTGCCATCTCGGCGGGCGACCTGAGGACCGACTGCCGGTTGCCGCGCCGTGCCTCCTCCGACGCGTCGAGGGTGAGGCCGTGGCGAATCGCCACGAGGGCGTCCTGCAGGAACGCCCGTCCCGGCGAGTGGGCGTGCACGTCGCCGGTGGCCACGACGGGAAGGCCCACGTGCGCAGCCAGTTGCTCGAGCCCGCGCGCGAGTGCCCGGTCGCCGCGCAGCCCGGGCCGCTGTATCTCCACCCACGTGCGGTCGGGTCCGAAGATGCGCACCAGCTCGCGAAGCGCCTGTTCGGCCTCGCGCCGTCGTCCCGCGGCCAGGGGTGCCGCCACCAGCCCGTGTCGCGCACACCCCGAGAGGCATGCGAGCCCCTCGTGGTGCAGGGCGAGGGCATCGAGGGGCAGCAGGGGCTCCCCGGCCCGTCGATCGCGCGAGTCGCGCGTATGCGCATGCGCGATGGTGATGAGCCGGCACAAGTTCGCATACCCCCGCGCGTCCATCGCCAGCACCGTCACATGCGCGCGAGGAAACGGTGTCTGACCCCCGATGGTGAGCTCGGCGCCCGTGATGGGGCGGATTCCCGCGGCCGATGCCGCGTGGGCGAATTCCAGCGCCCCGCTCAGGTTGTCGTGGTCGGTCAGGGCCAGGGCGTGGTGGCCCAGCTCAGCGGCGCGCTCGGCCATCTCCGCGGGCTGGGATGCGCCGTCGAGGAAGCTGAAGGCCGAGTGGGCGTGAAGTTCCACGTAGGGCGGGCTAGCCATGCATGGACCACTGGCCGGATGCCTCGCGGTAGATGAGCACGGGCCGACCGGGTTCGAGCACCACGTCGAAGTAGGAGCGGTCCACCGGCTCGTCGGTCCACCAGCGGTCCTGTACCCGCCATGAGTCACGTACGGCCACCACCAGACGGCGCTTGCCGTCCTGGATGACGGCATGCGGCGCGCCACCGGGCGTGGCGATCACCCGCACCGGCTCCGGGCCGGCTACGCCTCGTATGGACCGAGTGCCCATTGCCGCTCCGGCAGCCTGCTCCATGGCTCGATCTCCACGAGCCTCAGCACCTGTGCATCGCCCTCTGATGCCCGCACCTGCTCGAGCGCCGCGGCCGCGCGGCGCCTGCGCTCGTCATCGGGGCGCGCCACCAGCGTCATCTGCCCGGCACCCGCCGGGCCGCCGGCATCGGCCTCGATGGCCAGCCTCGTGACCGGCGCGCCGATGCGACCGAGGCGGGGGATGCAGGCCAGCCCGATGCGCGTGGGATCGGCCGTGGCCTCGCGCAGGGCCACCGGGCTGGTCCATGAGCCGCCATCCCACGTGCTCGCCCTCAGCACCAGGGAGCGCACCGACCCGCCGCGTGCGGTGGTGCGGTCGCAGATGCGGATGATGAGCATGCGCATGGCCGCCTCGAGCGCCTGCAGCGCGCCAACCGACTCGGGGAAGTCCATGGACTCCTCCACCAGTTCCGGTGGGGTGCGCGGGGTGAGGCGGGGGTCATCCTCGCCGCGTGCCATGAGCCACGCCCGCTCGCCACCCCGGCCCAGGCGGTCGAGCACGGCGGGGTGCGGAAGCGCAGCCACCTGCCCGATGGTGCGAAGCCCCAGCGACTGAAGCAGTCGGTGCCCGGCGGCATCGAGCGGAAGGCGGGAGGAGGGGAGGGGCGCGAGGAAGCCGGCCACCTCGTCGTGGTGCACGACCACGCCACCGCGAGCAGCCTCGATCGATGAGAACGGGGTGGGTGCGGCTCCCACGCGGCCATCGCACCCCACGGGCAGGGCGGCGCGGGTGCGGCGCATGACGGTGGGCAGCCCGCCATGCAGCCTCATGAGGCCGCCGGCCATGAACGACCACATGCCATGGCCGTGGGCCTCCACCGCTGCACCGAGGGCCTCGAGGCGCTCGGTCACGCGGTCCACCGCCATGCGCACGGCGTCCGGATGGGGCGTCACCAGGTCGAGCGCGGGGCAGCGTGCCAGGGCCTCTCCCACGCGCAGGCCCGGGCGCACGCCCTCGTTCCATGCCGCCGGGCTGCAGGTGCCGATCACCTGGGCCTCGCCGGGCGCGGGGCCGAGCGCGATGGGGTCGTCCCACGCCACCCGTGCCTCGAGCACGGCGATGCGCAGCGGGAACAGCGGGATGAGTGCCGTGACGATCATGCGAACGTATGTTCGCATGATGTGACGGCGCGCATCAAGGGGCCCGCGCGCGATATGCGCACGGGCCCCGATGCGTCAGCCGGCTAGTTGGACGAGGTGGTGCTGTCCGAGTCGCCCAGGTTCTCCAGTGCGCTCAGGTCGAGCACATCGGTGGGCGCGGTCACGTTGACCGGGGCGTTCCAGTTGGTGAAGTTGATTTCGCCCGAGCCGCTCGTGCCGTCACCCTTGATCTGCACGGGGTACGGCTCGCCCACGGTCTGCACCGCAAGCGTGCCCTCGCCCTTGGAGTCGTCGAGGAACACCACCGGGATGCCATTGACCTCGCCGGTGCCCGAGACCGTCAGCTCCCCATCCGCCTCGAGGATCCCCTTGAGGAGGCTGTCCTTCTGGCCGAACTGGCCGAGGCCGCCGAGGTCGTCGCCTCCCTCGCCCTCGGGCACGACGATCCACTTGTTGCCGAGAAGCGACGAGATGGCCTGGGCCAGCTCCTTGCTGTCACCCTGTCCGGAGATCTTGGCGAGCTCCTCACCGCTCAGCTTGAAGTAGCTCTTGCCGTCCACCACGCGGATCTCGGCGCTGATGCCCTGCGCGCTGAACGTTCCCTGGGCGGCATCGGTGCCGAGCAGCAGGTCAAGGGAGATCTCCTGCCCCTCGTCGGTGATGCTTCCCTTCACCGTCACCGACGACGCCGCATTGCCGGCCTTGAGGCTGGCGTCGAGGATCTCCGCTGCGGAGAGCTTCTCCACGCCATTGGCCGGCAGCGTGGAGGTGTCGGCCGCTGCCGTGGTTGCCGCGCTGCTGCTGGAGGAGTCGGATCCGCAGCCGGCGAGAACGCCGCCTCCGGTGAGCAGGGCCAGCGCGGCCGCGCCGGCTGCAACCCTGCGCGTGCTGATGCGATTCATGGTCGTCCCTTCGTGGTGGTCGGGGGTCACGCCCGCGGGTTGTCCCGGCGGCCATCATGCCCAGCCTACGCGAGCGCCCCGCGGCAGCATCTGCTCGGAGCCCTGCCGAGGGCGTGGACGACCGCTAGCCCGACGCGGACCCGGTGCGCTCCTGCACCAGCCGCTCGAAGTCCTCCGGGCTGATGACATTGGTGGGCGCCGTCACCGACACCGGCGCACCCCAGTCGCTGAACGTCATGACCGCCGAGTCGCTGCCGCTGCCGGTCTCCGTGACCTGCACGGGCAGCGGCGGGCCGACGGTGCGAACGGCGAGGGTCGCCGGCCCGTCCCCACGGCCGTCGGAGACGAGGACCACAGGGGTGCCGTCCACCGTGTCCGTGCCCTTCACGGTGGCCGTTCCCTCGGGCGCGAGCAGGCCCTTGAGCAGCAGATCCTTCTGCAGGAACTCCTCGAACGCGACGAAGGACTCGTCGTCGGCGCCCTGCCGGATCCAGTTGTCGTCGAGGAGGGCTGCGAGCGCCTTGGCGTCCTCGGGGTTGTCGGGAGTGCCGACGATGCGCGCGAAGTCCTCGGCGCTGGTCTTGTAGTAGATGGTGCCATCCACCCTGCGCATCTCCATCCTGATGGGCCCGAGCGAGATGGTCCCCTGGCCGGCGTCGTTCCCGATCTGGAGATCGAGTCCGGACTCCGCGCCGCCCTCGTCGGCGTTGGTGCCCCTGACCCTGACCGACGACTCGGCCCGCGCGGCCGCCAGGCTTGCGGCGACGATCTCCTTGGCCGGGAGCTTCTCGACGCCGTTGGGCACTTGCGTGGCAGCGTCAGCCGCGGCACGGGATGCAGCGGTATCGCTGCTTGACGAACTCGATCCGCATCCGGCGAGCACTCCGCCACCAGCCAGAAGTGACAGTGCAACCGCTCCGGTGAAGATCCTGCGCGTCATCGTGCGGTCCATTTGCGTGACGATCCCTTCGTGTTGTCTATCAACGGTAATCGGCGATCACCGCATTGGCAGCAGCAGTCTTCACTTCTTGGGCAATCCCCCTAAAAACGCGCCGCGCTGCGCTCGGTCAACTGGCCGATGTCCAGCACTTCGGTGGGCGCGGTCACGTTCACCGGGGCGTTCCAGTTGGTGAAGCTGATCTCGCCCGCTCCCTCCGCGCCGTCACCCTTGACCTGCACGGGGTAGGGCTCACCAACGGTCTGGATTGCCAGCGTGCCCTCACCCGTGGTGTCCTCGAGGAACACCACCGGGGTGCCGTTCGCATCGCCGGTGCCCGTGACGGTCGCCCCGCCTTCGGGCGCGAGCGTGGCCTCCAGGAAGCC
>JBIIJJ010000005.1:0-24016 GCA_044233875.1 Miltoncostaeaceae bacterium
TTGAGCGCCACGCGACGAGCGCGCACCTTCTTGACCAGCCCGGCGTCGTCGCGCGCGGCACCCTGAAGCACCTCGGTGCGCAGCATCAGGTCGCTGAGCGAGCCGCTCGACACCACCAGGTCGACGAGGCCGGGGTCGGGTCGGCGGTAGAGCGAGGCGAGGCGCTGCGAGAGAGTCTCGCGCGCCACGGCCAGCTGGCCCTTGGTGCGCACCAGCTCGGCGCGGGTGCGCCGGATCTCCGCCCGCGAGGACTCCAGCCGGTCGATGGCCGCGTTGTGGCGCACGGCGGCCTCACCGGCCCTGGCATCGAGCGCAGCGGCCCGCTGCTCCACGGCCTCCACCCGCTGCTTGAGCGTGGTCACGTCGCGTGCGCCGTGCAGCGCCGAGGGCACCGCGACGAGCGCGGCGGCGGCGAGCACCGGGATGAGGAAGCGGCGGACCATGGGCGGGCATTGTCGTACCCCTCCATGGCCCGCCGTGAAATCCCCGTTGCTACGTCAGGCGGATTCCTCCGCCAGCACCTCGTTCAGCTGGGCCTGCGCGTTGATGGCGGCCGGGAATCCCGCATACGCGGCCAGCTGAATGACCAGCTCGCGCAGCTCATCCTCGGTGATGCCCACCCGCAGCCCCGCACGCATGTGCACCTTCACCTGGCGGTCCTTGCCCCCCAGGGCCATGAGCATGCACAGCGTGGCGATCTGACGCTCCTTCAGCGTGAGGCCGTCGCGCTGGTAGATGTCGCCATAGATCGTCTCGATGATGCGATCACCGAGCTCGCCGAGGGTGGCGAGCGACTCCTCGGCCTTGGGGCCCAGGACCTGCTTCACGCTCTCGGCGCCCTTCTCGTGACGCTCTGCGCGCCAATCACCCTCGGCGGCCACGGTGGGGCTCCCCTACTTCGTGCTGCGGTTGGTGTACATGACGTCGAAGTCACCACCGGCGTCCACCGTGAGGATGCTCACGGGCACGTTCGGGCGGTTGCCCACCTTGTTGATGGTGACCTTGCCGGTGGCCCCCTGCCAGTTGGTGGTCTGCCTCAGCTTCGCGAGCACCTTCGGGTAGCTGAAGGGGTCCTTGGCCTGGTCCCACGCCCGGAACAGCGCGCGCGCGGAGTCGTACGTGAACGTGCCCCACGTGCCCGGCTGCTTGCCGGGGAAGGCCTTCTTGTAGGCGGTCACGTAGCTCTTGGCCGACGCCATCTGCGTGGGGTCCGGCACGCCGCTGAAGACGCAGTGCTGGCTCGCGGGGATGCCGGCGTCAGTGATGAACTGCGGCACCTGATTGGCCAGGCCGGCGAAGCACTTCGCCGGGTTCCCGGTCGCCTTCAGCTCCTTCGCGATGATCGCGCCCTCGGGGTTGTACGTGCTGAGGTAGACAACCGTTGGGTTGTTGGTGAGCGCCTGCGAGATCTGTGTGGCGTAGCTGGGCTGGCCCTCGGCAATCGCCACCCGCGTGACCTCCACGCCCTTCGCCTTCAGGGTGCTCTCGAGCCGGTCGGCCATGCTCTTGGTGTACGCAGACGGGTCGACGAGCATCGACACCTTCGACGGCGCCCACTTCGAACGGTTGAGGATGTAGTCGGCCTCAACCGGTGAGATCTGGCTGTTCTTCGGCTGGAGGGTCACGCCCTTGCCGGTGGTGTCGTCCGTGGACGTCATGTGCACCGGCACGACCTTGGCCTTCACGTACGTAGGCAGGTTCACGATTCCCACGGACGAGTTGTAGGGCCCCACCACTGCCACCACGCCGGCCTTGATCGCCTTGTTGGCGACCTTGTTGGCGATCGACGGGTCGGCCTTGTCGTCGGCCTTGACGATGACCACCTTGCGGCCGTTGTACCCGCCCTTGGCGTTGTACTGGTTCACGGCCAGCTGGACGCCGCGCAGCATGTCCTGGCCATTCGACGCCTGGCTGCCGGTGAGCGGCGCCTCGACGGCGATGCTGATGCTGCCCCAGGTCGAGGGGTCACCCCCAATGGCCGTGCCGGCCAGGGCAGGAGTGGCGATTGCGCCGGCGGCGATTGCGGCCGAGGCCAGGATGAACGAGGGTCGTGGCACAGGGGCTCCTCATGGAGTCGGGGACCGATTTGGTAACCCTACTCACGCCCCGCGATGCGCTGGGCCGGGGAGGGTTCGTATAGCCCGCGGGGGGTGGCGAACCGAATGTGATGGACCCCCCGAACCATCGCATTCACGGGGATCCTCTATCCCCGTTGTTCGCCACCCGCACCCGCGGCATGCCGCGATTTGGAGAGGACTCCGTATCGCCGCATGGGCGATTTGTACGCCGTCGCCGGCGCCAGGTCTCTGGCCGAAAGGACAGTCCGCAGGCAAGCCCACCCGAATACCCCCCGAAGGTCCAGAAGGGGCTGGGCCGCGAGCAGGAACACTTGGGTTCATGAATGGCGTCGGCCCCATATGGGCACACCACCCGTGATGAGCACGGCACGGAGGGCAACGGTGTCAACGGACGAGGCGACGCGCACGCATCGCGACTTGCTGGAGGAGATCACCCGGGCACGCGCGGTGCCGATCACCGCGACCGGATCCGACGAGGTGGTGGCCATGGCCACATCTCCCCGCGAGGCCGCGGGCGACGTGGCAACCGAGTGGACGATGCTCGACCGCGCCGTGCACGCCATGGAAGCCCGCGACTGGCCGGCGGTGATCGTTGCGGTGTCAGGGGCATCCCTCGCATCGCCGTCGTTCGCATACCGGCTGCGCGACCTGATGGAACAGCACCATCTCCCGGCCGATCGCCTCTGGCTCGAGGTCGACTCCTCGCACTCGGTGCTGCGGCTGCCCGGCGTGGTGAGGGCGCTCGCCCAGCGCCACCTGGTGGGCTGCCGCATGCCGATCGACGACGCCTTCGAGGAGCGCGCGCTGCTGCCCGACCTGGTGGCCACCGGCATCTCGTTTGCATGGCTCGAACCCGGTGACGCGCGCTCGATCGCCGACGACCTCTCAGCGCTCATCGCAGGGCGATCGTTGCTGCGGCGCGCGCGCATGCACGGCATCTCGGTAATCGGCCCGCCGGACCTCTCCCCCGACATGGTTCCGCCTCCGGTTCCATGAGGTGGCCCGATGACGAGCGCCTGTACCTGGCGCTCGTCGTGGTGGTGCTCGGCGTCGCCGCGCTCGTGTACCTGGCCAGCGTGCCCCGCAACCCCGCGAGCGGCGCGCTCGCGCAGGGTGCCACTGCCATCCCGGCACCTGCACCCCAGCGCCGCGCGGCACCACGACCCGCGGCGGTGGAGCTGGTCGTGACCGTCTGGCCCAGGGGCGCGGGCGGCCCACATGCCAGGTGGAAGGTGTCGTGCCCGCCCATGTCGGCCCCCTGCCGGACGGCGCTGGCGCGACGGGCGATGCTTGACGGCGACCTGCCCGGTCCGTGCAGGTCGCGCCGAAGCGGACCGGCCGAGGCGCTCGTGGTGGGCACCATCGCGGGCCGGCATATCGCCGCCTGGGTTGACCAGAGGGATGGGTGCGGTGCCGCACGCTGGCGGGCCCTCCTCCCCCTTGTCGGGGTGCGCCCCACCCCCATGGATAGGGGTAAATCCGCCAGAAACTGATCTCCACTGCTGCCGGGGAGGCAGCCACCCCTCGCAGGTATAGGACGGGGCGCTACCTTCGGTGCATGCCCGCATGCACTCCGCCACCACCACCCCTTGCCGCCGTCGTCCGTGAGGCCACGGCCATCGTGAGCGCCCGCGTGGCGCCCATCGACATTCCCACGGTGTGCCTGGCCGGCGACGTGCCGGCCGGCTCGGGAATGGCCACGCCGGGCACCGTCTGGTTCGCGGCGTCGGACGCCACGGTGTTCAGCCGCCCCACCCGCAGCTGGCCCGCCGACCGCCACGCGGCGGTGCTGCACGAGGTGCTGCACCAGGTGTCGATGGCCAGGGGCCTCGACGGCGACGGCGACATGGCGGTGGAGGAAGGGGCGGTCGAGGCCGTGACCCACGACCTCCGCCCCACGTGGCTCAAGCGCATGATCGGCCGCGACGCCTCGGTGGCCGTTGCCTACCCGGGATTCGTGGCGACGGTCCGGCGCAAAAGCGCGACGGCGACCGGCTCCCCATGGAAGTCGACCGCCGCCGCGAGGTGGCGGGCTCAGTTGCTCGCCACCCCCCCTGCAAACCGACTGCTCTAGCTGGGCCCCCCGACCGTGAGGGGGCCCCGGGGGCGCGCAGGGTGCGCCCCCGGGGCCGTCATCACCGGAGCTATCCGGTGACGGGAGTGGCAGGCCTCCTGGCCGCCACGATCGTGGTGCAGGCCCGGTCCCGCACCTGATCGACGCCCGTTGCCGAGGCGAGGACCACGTTGCAGGCACGTCCCGACGCCGTGCGGCGTGCGGCGAACCCGACCGTTGCGCTGACCGACTGACCGGGCACCAGCGTGCCGAGGTCCCAGTCGACGTTGCGGCCACTCACGGTGGCACCGGTCGGCCTGGTCACCAGGGTGAAGACCCCCGGTGCCTGGTCACGCAGCGTGACGCCTGTGGCATTCGCGCTGCCGGTGTTGGTGAGCGTGACCCGGTAGGCCACCCGGCCACCCGCCAGCATGCGCGTGGGGCCGGTCTTTGTCACGGTGAGCGCCGGGCCGGCGGGCCGGAAGGCCGTTGGGGCCGGGGTGACCGTGCCGCTCGGCGTGACCACCGGGCAGATGCCACCGGACACCGGAATGCCGGTTGCCGTCGCGGTGACCGGAGTCTCAGGCCACGACGTGTACGGCCACCAGTTCTCCGAGGGGCCGCCGTTCTGGACCTTCCGACCCGTCAGCGGCTTGTCCTCGGGCATTGGCGGCGGCACCACGGCGACCGATGCCGTGTTCTCGACGTTGGTACCGCACAGCGCGGTGTCGGCCGCCACAGCCTTCGTCGCGGTCCAGTCGAGGGACTCGCCCTTCTCAAGGTACTTGGGCCTGACAGCCGGCCCACTGAGGGTGGTGGCCGTGGGGTCCTCAACCTTGAGCTCATCCACTCCTGCCGGGAGCGGAAGCGGGCCCGGGTTGGTCACCCTGATCAGATAGGTCACGGCGCCACCGGGCTGAACCAGGGTCTGGGCGGATGTCTTGGCGATCGACACGTTGAGCGGGCAGACAACCGACGTGGTCCACGTTGACTTGTCGCCGGTGGGCCCGTCGCCCATTGCGGCCTTCCGACGCGATGCATCCCGCTTGGGCGGCTTCTGCAGCATCACCGTGGCCGTGTTCTTCATGTCACTGCCGCACATCCTCAGGCTGTCCTTCACCTTGCGGCTGCCCGTCCACACGCGCGTCTCGCCCGGCTTCATGGGCGTCGCGAGGTCGGGCGGAATGAGGTCGACGTACTTGTCGTACACCTTGACCGCGGCGAACGGAACAGAGTCGAGCCCCACGTTCGTGACGGCCACCTGATACTGGATCGTTCCGCCTGGCAGCACGGTGGGCGTGCCGGTCTTGACGATGTCCAGCGGGTAGCAGTCGTTGTCGAGCAGTTTCTGGCCCTGCGGCATGTTCATGCCGGGAAAGGTCCAGATCAGGCCCGCTGGATTCGGCGGACTCTGGCGCGGGATGGTGAACCCCGGGATCACGTCGTCCTCGTGCTTGCCATGCCCCTGGAGCTTGCCGCTCACCTGATTGATGACGGCGTTGGTGCTGACCTCCTCCTCCACATACGGGTTCGTCCACGAACCCGTTGCGTGGCAGAGCGTGACCTTCGCGTTGTCGCCGTTCTCCGGCGGCTTCGCCTGGGCCCCGGCCGTCGACACAATCCCGAGCACCCCTGCGGCTGTGCCAACCGCGGCCAGGCCCAAGGCCCGACGTCGCGCCCTTGCACGTCGCACATGCCGTGCGTCCATGTCTCCTGCCTTTCCGGACGGCCTGCGCCGCCCTCCCAAATCGCCCGTGACATGGGCGTCACGGACCTACGGCGACCGTAAGAACGCGAGCCGTCCGTAACGCCGGGCGCACGAGGGGTGTTGGGAGACCCGCGCAGGTCGTGTTGTCCGGGGCGCGCGGAGGTGGCGGGGGCTCACCGCACGGGCCGCACGCCCCCGCCATCGGTTCAGTCCGGATAAACCCGTGGGGCCAGCGGGGGCAGGCGCTAGCGTGAACCCCATGGCACAAGTCACCGTGTACGCAACGCCGTTCTGCCTCTACTGCGTGGGCGCCAAGTCGCTGCTCCGCCGCCGGGGCATTGCCTACGACGAGGTGCGCATCAACATGTTCAGCGACGGTGCGCGTGACCGGCTGCAGGCCGAGAGCGGCGGGGGCCGGACGTTCCCGCAGATCGTGATCGATGGCGAGCCCGTGGGTGGGTTTGATTCGCTTCGCGCGCTCGACCGCTCGGGTGAACTCGCCCGGCGCACCACCATCCCGACCCCCAGCCACCCCGGAGACAATTCATGAAGCGGTTTCTCATCGCGACCACCGCCGTCGCACTGCCCCTTGCCGCCGCCTCGATGGCCCTTGGCGGGGTCGTGACGCCGCCGGTACGGGACGCCGCCGGTGCGGTGCCGAACCAGGACAGGACCGTCTACGTGCAGGCCGGCGCCACGAAGCGCGTGAACCTGTCGAAGGTGAACGCGGGCACCGGCTACGGCTGGCGCTGGATCAGCAAGCCCAAGACGTCGGTGGCCAGGGGCCTCGCCGTGAAGACCACCAAGGCTGCGCGCCCGGGCGCGCCGGTCATCGCGTTCACCCGCATTCTGGGCCTGGCCGAGGACATGACCACCAGCGGCCAGCTGGGCCTGTTCGGCCCCGGCCAGACGTCGCCCACGCGCACGATCACCCTGAAGATCACCGTGACCGGGGACGGCAGGTAGACCGATGGTGAAGTCGCTGCGCACCACCCTCGCGGCCATTGCGGTCGCGGGGGTGGCCGCGGGCACCGCGAGCGCCGGCGCGTTCGTGGTGGACCCCGGCCCCGTCGTGGCCGGCCGCACCATCGTGGGCTCGGGCCAGAACCTGCCCCCGATGGACTGGCGCACCTACAACGTGGGCCCCGGCCCGTTCGCGCAGGTGAGCTACTACTACGAGGGTGGCACCTACGCGCGCGACCGCGACGACGTGGTCTCGAGCGCGCGCCAGTGGATCAACGGGCGCGTTCGGTCACTGTGCGGTGGCGTCACCCCCGCGACGCTCAGGAAGTGCCGCGTGGCGGTTGCCTTCGACATCGACGACACCCTGCTGAGCGCGTGGACGTACTCCCGCAGCACCAACCCGCCGCTCACGTGGTCGAGCTCCACGTGGACGGCCTACGTGGAGTCCTGCGGCTACACGCCCAACACGACCGTCATCAACCTGCTGAACGGGCTGCGCGCACGGGGCGTGCACGTGGCCATCATCAGCGCGGGGTCGGCGTCGACCCGCGCCTACTCGGAGGCCTGCCTGCGGCAGAACGGGGTGAAGGGCTGGAGCAGCATCACCTACCGGGGCCCCGAGGACGCCGCTCTTCAGTTCGCGGTGTTCAAGGCCCGTGCCCGCTCCGCCGTGGAGAAGAAGGGCTACCGCATCATCGCGAGCATCGGCGACCAGGTGAGCGACATGTCGTGGGGCCACACCGAGCGCGGCTTCCTCCTGCCCAACCTCATGTCGTACCTCAACTGATCGCCCGCGCGCGTCCAAGATAGCGGCGGTGATGAACCGTTCCGCACCCGCTGACCTGGCCACGCGCGACCTGGTGCTGCGCCTGCTCCTGATCGGCGCCGTGGGCGGCGCGTTCTCGGCACTCTTCGGCGTTGGCGGCGGCGTGGTGATGGTGCCGCTGCTCATCATGCTGTGCGGCTACGGCTCGCGCGCGGCCACCGCAACATCGCTGGCGGCCATCGCCGTGATCGCCGCATTCGGCGTGGCCACCTACGGGGCCCTTGGCAATGTGGACTGGGTGGCCGCCGCACTGGTGGGAATCCCGGCGCTCGCGGGCGTGACCCTCGGGGTGCGGGTGCGCGCCCGCATCTCCGCCGTCGCGATCTCCCGCGCATTCGCCGTGCTGCTCGTGGCGGCCGCGGTGGTGCTGCTGGTGGGTGCCTGATGACCGCTGCCATCATCGCCATCGCGCTCGGGGTGGTGGGCGGGTTCATCGCGGCGCTCGCAGGGGTGGGAGGCGGCATCGTGTTCGTGCCCGCACTCGCATTGGTACTGGGCCTCACCCAGGTGGTGGCCGAGGCCACATCGCTGCTGGCAATCGTTCCGGTGGCACTGCTCGGCACCTGGCAGCAGCGGCGCACCGGCGACGTTCACCTGAGAGATGCCCTCATCATCGGGGCCGGGTCCATCGTGACCGCCGTACTCGCAGCCCTCGCAGCCAGTGCCATGCCTGAGGATGTGCTGCGCTGGCTGTTCGCCGCCTTCATGGTGGTGATCGCAATCCGCATCTGGATGGGTGCGGAGCGCGACGCGCGCGGGGGCTGACGCCCACCCCGCCCTTCCGGCCAGTGCACCTCGCCTCCCGGGGCTGGTACGACCATCCGGTGAGGCCCGATGACCACGCAGATGCGCAGGAGCCGGTCGACCTGCTGCTGCAGCACCTGCGTACCTCCCGCTCCGGCCTGGCCCAGCGCGAGGCCGAGCGACGGCTCGTCACCACCGGCCCCAACCTCATCCGCCGCCGCGCGGGCCCCACCTGGCCCAGGCTGCTGCTCGATCAGTTCATCCACCCCCTCGCGCTGCTTCTGTGGGTGGCCGCGGGGCTGGCCATGGCCACCTCGCAATGGGCCATTGCCGTGGCCGTCGTGGCCGTGGTGGTGCTGAACGCGGCATTCGCCTTCATGCAGGAGCGGCAGGCCGAGCGATCGGTGGAGGCCCTCGCGGCGTTCCTGCCCCCGCTGGCCCGGGTGGTGCGCGACGGCACGGCGCGCTCGGTGGATGCGGCCTCCCTGGTGCCCGGGGACCTGCTGCTGATCGGCGAGGGCGACCGCATTTCAGCCGATGCCCGGCTGCTCGAGGGCGAGGTGGAGGTGGACATGTCGGCCCTCACCGGCGAGTCGTCGCCGGTATCGCGCGCGCCCCTGGCCGACCCGGGGGCTCCCCTGCCGCTCGTGGAGGCACCCGACATCGTGTTCAGCGGCACCCTGTGCACCGCGGGAGAGGCCCGGGCAGTGGTGGTGGCCACCGGCATGGACACCGAGATCGGCCGTATCGCCGCGCTGTCGGAGCGCACCGGTCGCGACCCCAGCCCACTCGAGCGCCAGGTGCGCCGCGTGGCCATCATCATCGCCTTCGTGGCGCTGGGGGTGGGCCTGCTCTTCCTGCCCCTGGGCATGCTGGCGGGCCTCAGCGCATCAGACGCCGTCGCCTTCGCCATCGGCCTGATCGTGGCGAATGTGCCCGAGGGCCTGCTGCCCACCATCACCCTCGCGCTGGCGCTGGGCGTGCGCGTGCTGGCCCGGGAGGGCGCGCTGGTGAAGCGGCTCTCGGCCGTGGAGACCCTGGGGTCCACCACGGTCATCTGCACCGACAAGACGGGCACGCTCACCGAGAACCGCATGCGCCCGGCCCGGGCGTGGGCCGGCGGCGCGTGGCTCGAACTCGACTCCGGGCCGGCCCCCTCCCCCGCGCTCGGCCGTGCCCTGGCCGCGTGCAGCATGGCCCACGAGGGCGGCGCCGACCCCACCGAGACGGCGCTGCTCGATGCCGCCGTGATGCTGGGCGCCACGGAGCGGCCCCACGGGCAGCGGCAGGTGCATCACTTCGATGCGGTGCTGCGGCGGATGTCGGTGGTCACGCCGGCCGGCGTGGTGGCCAAAGGGGCGCCCGAGGCGATCATCGCGCTCGCAACGGCGACGCCGGCAGCCGATCTTGCCCGTGCGCGCGACGCAGCCGACCAGATGGCGGCCGCCGGCCTGCGCGTGCTGGCCGTGGCAGAGCGCAGCCTCGCCCCGGGTGCGCCCCTGCCGGCAGGGCGCGACGAGGCCGAGCGCGGCGTGCTCCTGGTCGGCCTGGTGGGCCTGATCGACCCTCCCCGGGCCTCGGCCGCCGATGCCGTGGCCCGCTGCAGGTCGGCGGGGGTTCGCGTGCTGGTGGTCACGGGCGACAACGGCCTGACCGCCGCGGCCATCGCCCAGCGCATCGGCCTGCCGGTCGACCCGGTTCACGGGGTTGTGACCGGCGCCGACGTTGACGCCATGGACGACCCCGCCCTCGACGCCCTGCTGCGCGATGCCCGCGTGATGGTGGTGGCGCGCAGCGCCCCCGAGACCAAGCTGCGAATCGCGGAGTCGCTTCGCGCCGGGGGCGAGGTGGTGGCCATGACCGGCGACGGCGTGAACGATGCCCCCGCGCTTCGCCGCGCGGACATCGGCGTGGCCATGGGCGCATCGGGTACCGACGTTGCACGCGAGGCCGCCACCATGGTGCTGACCTCCGATGACTTCGGCGGCATCGTGGCCGCCGTCGAGGCCGGGCGCCGCGTGTTCGCGAACGTCCGGAAGTTCATCCTCTACATCTTCGCCCACGCCCCGGCCGAGGTGGTGCCGTTCCTGCTGTTCGCGCTGTCGGGGGGCGCGATTCCCCTTCCGCTCACCGTGCTGCAGATCCTGGCCATCGACCTCGGCACCGAGACCCTGCCGGCCCTGGCGCTGGGGCGCGAACCGGCCGAGCCCGGAATCATGGACCGCCCTCCGCGCAGGAAGGGCCAGGGGGTGATCGACCGGCGCCTGCTGTGGCGTGCGTGGGGCGTGCTGGGCCTGACCTCGGCGGTGCTGGTGAGCGGTGCGTACCTCACGGTGCTGCTGGTTGCCGGATGGTCACCAGGCGACCCCACAGGCCCGGGCTCACCGCTCCACGAGGTCTACGTGAGCGCCACGGCCACCACCTTCGCCGCCATCGTGTTCTGCCAGGTGGGCACGGCGTGGGCTGCGCGCACCGAACACGCGCGGCTGCGTGACATCGGCGCGTGGTCCAACCCCCTGCTGCTGTGGGGCATCGCGTTCGAGCTGGCGTTCCTGGCGCTGCTGCTCTACGTGCCGCCCATTGCGGCGGTATTCGGAACGGCGCCTCTGTCGTGGGAGCTGCTCATCCTCCTGCCGTTCCCCATCATCGTGTGGGGCATCGATGCCCTGGTGCGCCGAGGTCGTGGCCGTTCGGCAAGTGCACCGCAGGACGACGTATCGTTACCCAACCCCGTCTAGCGAATCTCAGGAGATTCCCCGTGACCACATACCGCCCCGCCCGCGTGGCACTGCTCGGCGCCGTTGCCGGCGCACTTGCCATGGGAGTCGCGTCCGCCAGCGCCGCCTCCACCGCACCCGCCCCGACCAAGCTGGCAAACCCGACCAGGACGTGCGAGCAGCTGACCGCGCGCTTCCAGAGGTACCTCGGCCCCGGGCAGAGCGCCAACCTGGCCAGGTTCGTGTCGCCATCATTCGTGATCGAGCGCAACGACGGCACCACCGGGTCGTGGCCCACCTATCTCACGACCCACCCGGTGTTCACGGGGTGGAACATCTCGGTGTCACTGGCCCGCTACTCCGCCCCGGTCATCACGTGCGTGGCCACGACCTCCACGACGCAGATCGTGAATGGGGCGTCGGTGGTGAGCACGCCCACCAACAACATGTCCACCTACGCCTGGCAGCGCGGTGCATGGAGGATCACCTCGTATGCCCGCTTCAACGCCGTGACCTAAGGCGCCGCCGAAGGGGGTGCAGGCACCTAGGATCACCCCAGCAATGCGGCGTGCCTGCACCCTCATCCCCCTCTCCCTCCTTGCCTGCGGCGTGGCCGGCCATGCGCTGGCCGGATCCATGCCGCCCAGGTCCGTCGCCCAGATCGGTGAGGCCCTGCCCGTGGTCGCCGAGTTGCCGGGGGCGGGGCTGCTCGCCCGCACCGAGCAGCGCATCGGGGGGAGTGCGCCACGGGCGCCCTTCCCGTGCGCGGACGACGGTGCCCGGGGGCTGCCGGGAACGG
Organism: Miltoncostaeaceae bacterium; assembly: GCA_044233875.1. Lineage (GTDB taxonomy): Bacteria > Actinomycetota > Thermoleophilia > Miltoncostaeales > Miltoncostaeaceae > SYFI01. The sequence goes on from JBIIJJ010000005.1 coordinate 11,889, forward strand.
CTCGCTGGGGTGAGTGGACCGCACGCGGCGCCGGGCGATCGGTGCGCGTCATCACCTTCGCGTACTCGAACGCCTCGATCGGCTCCGCATGGCGCACCCTTCGCACGGCCATCGGGGAGTGCCCTCGCACCAGCGCGATGCGCGCGGACGACGGATCGCGCGGCACCGCCACGCTGGCGGCACGCCGGTTGGGTGACCACGTGGTGCGCATGGACGTGCTCACCCGCTCGGTCTCGGGGTCCGGGGCATGGAGCACCGACCGGGCCATCGTGTACCAGCGCGTGGGCGATGCAATCCAGAAGGTGACCGTCACGCGCCGCATCGCCACGCCGAGGGACCGCGCGCTCGCCATGCGCGTGGCCCGCGTGAGCCGGCAGAAGTACCTGCGCATGCTCACGGGCCCGGCGGCAACCCGGCCCGCGGGCTCCGCGGCCGGAGCCATGGACGGCCTTGTGGCCCGCGCTGTGGCCAACCTGCCCGCCGGCGCAAAGCTCAACGTCGCCATGGGCGACTCCATGGCCTCGGGAGAGGCCGGCCGGTGGCGGGGCAACGTCTTCTCGCAGGTGAACTGGGCGCGGTCGGATGCCTACGGGGAGCAGGCCTACTGGGACACCCCGACCGGCGAGGCGATCCCCGGCTGCCACCGCGCAAGGGGAGCGAGCATCCACGTCCCCGGCACGTATGCGATCAACCTCGCCTGCTCCGGTGCCATGACCACCAGCATGTGGTCGACGAACCTGCTCAGCTACGGCCAGTACAAGGCAGGGATCGATGAGGGGGCCGTCGACCCATCAACGGGTGCGCGCATGCCGGGTCAGCTCACGATGCTGTCGCAGGTCGCGCGCAGCGCCCCCATCGGCACGATCGTCATGTCGATCGGCGGCAACGACATGGGCTTCGCCGAGGTGGTGACCGCCTGCATGGCCGCCTTCATGCGCCCGTGGCCGTTCGCGGCCCGTTGCAAGGACCAGTCGGCCGTGCGGTCACGGCTTTCCGATGAGGCCCTCGAGGTGGTGGAGCGCAAGGTGGAGGCGGCCATCATGCGCGTGCACGCCACGATGGAGGCGGCGGGGTACGCCACCGGCTCGTGGCAGTTGATCATCCCCGGCTTCCCGCGGCTCATCGCCGGGGACTCCCGGTACGCCGACACCCTCACAGGCAGGCTCTACCAGGGCGGCTGCCCTATTCACTCAGCCGATGTCGCCTGGCTGAATGACCGCCTGCCGATGATCGAGACCATGCGCGGGGCCGCGCGGCGTGCGTCCGCAGCGACCGGGCAGCCGGTGCATGTGCTCGACCTCACCAATGTGTTCGCGGGCCGCGAGCTGTGCGCGCGCGGTGCCGAGCACGTTGACCGCATGCCCGCCAGCGACATCGTGGGCCGGGCCGAGCGCGTGCAGATGGCGCGCGTGCTCCCGCCCTTCGCGCTCACCGAGGGCATGCACCCGAACCAGATCGGCCAGCAGGCCCTGCAGGCATGCGTTCGGGAGGCGATGAACGGCGGCGCGGCCAGATCGGGCCGCTGCGACGCTCCTGCCGACTGGTCACTGGTGGACGGCACGGGCCTGCCGCTCGTGCGGTTCACGCCAGTCGCCCCATGAGGACAGCCACCCCGTGAGCGCGGTGGTGGTGGCGAGCAGGGGATGAGGCGCAGAGGACCCCTGGGGCACCAGGGGATCCCGCCCTACGGACCCAGCCGGGCCCCATGGCCCAGCGCGAGCACATGCGCCGGTGCGACCGGCATGCGCTCGGGCAGCGTCACGCGCAGCATGCCCTTGTCGACCTTCCATTTGATGGGCTGGTCCACGCCCAGCGCGCGCACCTCGCGCACCTGAGATGCATCCAGCCCGCGAATGCCGAACTCGCGCTCGGGCAGGTCGAGGAGCGTCGCGTACACCGCGCCGGCACGCTGGGTGAACCGCACCGGTGTTCCCCCGGTGGTTGTGGCCTCGGCCGTGTGCCATGGCCGCGTGCCGTAGAGCGCCTCGCCGTTCACGTCGAGCCACTCGCCCAACCCGCGCAGGGGTGCCAGCTGCCGATCAGGGAACCTGCCGTGCTGATCAGGGCCGATGCCGATGAGCAGGTTGCCATTCTTCGACACGATATCCACGAATGACCGCACCAGCTCCGCGGCGGTCACGATGTCCTCGGGGCGCTCATTGCGGTTGGCGCCGAATGAGTGCCCCACGCCGCGCGTGGACTCCCACTTCTTCTCCTGCACCTCGTCAAACGTGGCGTACTCGGGCGTGCGGATATCGAAATGGTGCGTGGCCGGGAAGGTGAGCGACTTGTCGCCGGCGGGAAGATGGGACCAGAAGCGCTGCACCAGCAGGCCACCGAGGCGCGCGATGGTGTCGCTCACCGCCCCACGATGCATGGTGGGCTCGAGCCAGCGGTCGTTGATGACGCCATCGGGCACGGCGTTGTAGTAGTCGGCGAACAGTGCCGGGAGGTCGCCGCCCGCAGGCCAGCACACGTCGTTCCACAGCACCGAGGGCTCGTAACGGGTGATGAGCTCGCGGACGTGGGCGCTGGCGTACTCCACGTATTCATGGATGGCGGGCACCGCCAGAGCGCTGTCGGCGGGGTTCTTGAGCAGGGCGTCGTTGTACGGCCAGTCGTAGCCGCCCGAGTAGTAGAGCCCCATCCGCATGCCGGCGGCCAGCACCGCCTGGCGAAGGTCGCCCACCAGGTCGCGCGTGGCGTGGTAGCGGCCCTTCCGCGGGTGCTCGAGGGCAGTGGGCCACAGGCAGAAGCCCTCGTGGTGCTTGGTGGTGAGCACAACGTACCCGGCGCCCGCCGCCTTGCAGGTGGCGGCAATGGAGTGCATATCGGCCCCCGCCGTGCCCTCGTCGAACGGCTTGACGAAGTCGTCGTATGTGGCATCGGGCCCGTAGGTGTCACGCTGGTGCTGCCAGGTCTGGCTTCCCTCGAGGCGGCTGGTGTTGAGGTACCACTCCGCGTAGGGATTGTCCCGGAGCATCGCCTCCGGGCCATCTGTTGCCAGCAGTTGCTGGATGTCGGGCACCTGGGGTGCCCACCCGGGCACGGAGTAGAGGCCCCAGTGGAGGAAGACCCCCAGCTTGGCGTCGTCGTACCACTCCGGGAGGGGGTGGGTGCCGAGGGAATCCCACGTGGGCTCGTACATGGGAGAAGTCAAGCGGGTTGGCGGGGTGCCGCGCAACGCATCTCAGGTGTTGGCTGTTTGGGGCCCAACGGCCCGGCGGACCGCGGAAGCGCTGGGGGAGCCCGGGCTGGCTCCCCCAGCGGCTTCAGGTGATGGGTACTAGCCCTGCAGCGTGGCCTGCACCGAAAGCTCGACGTTGCCCTTGAGGGCGCCCGACACCGGGCAGCCATCCTTGGCCGCCTCGGCTGCCGCGCGGAAGCCATCGGCGTCGATGCCCGGCACCGTGCCGGCCACCGTGAGGGCCGACGCCGTGATGCCCGTTCCGGGCACCAGCGTGACCGTGGCCGTGACCTCGAGGCGCTCGGGTGGCGTGCCCTGCTTGGCCAGCGTGCTGGAGAGCGCCATCGAGAAGCACGACGCGTGCGCAGCGGCGATGAGCTCCTCGGGGCTGGTCTGGCCACCCGGCTCCTCCGACCGCGAGGGCCATGAAACGCCGAGGTTCGACAGAACCCCACTCGTCACGCTGTCGATGGTGCCCGACCCGCTCATGAGGTCTCCGGTCCAGGTAACGCTCGCGGTGCGATCAGCCGCCATTGCAACTCCTTGTTCTCAAGTTGATTACCCGGGCATCCTACGGCCCGCAGCACTACACCGGGGGCGCTGCCGTGGTGGCACGCATGGCCACCGGCGCCGGGAACGGCGGGGGCTCGTGGACGAACTGGCCGCCGATTCGGGCCATCAGGATGCGACCCGCCGGTTCGCCCATGGGGCGATACGGCACGAGGGCGGTGGTGAGGCCTCGTAGGTCCGACCCCGGAAGATCATCGAGGCCCGTGATCGACACGTCGTCGGGCACGCGCAGGCCCATCTGATGTGCGGCGTCCAGGGCGCCCAGAGCGAGCAGGGCCGTGGGCCGGGGCGGGGACACGGGCGTTACCTCGCGGGCGCGAAGGGCCTGGACGTCACGTTGATGTTGGCCATCATGCCGTTGTCCTCATGCGCCAGGATGTGGCAGTGGAATACATACGGGCCGGTGTAGGTGCGGAACGACATGCGCACCACCACCTGCCCCGGAATACCCCTGGTCGTGGCTGGCACCGGGATGGTGTCGATCCAGCTCTCATCCGGCTGGCGCCTGCCGTTCACGCTCATGAGCTGCATGTCATTCACGTGTATGTGGATGGGGTGCTCGCCGCGTAGGGCCTCGACACCGGGTTGGCATCCACCGCGAGCACGGTCACCTTCAGGCCCGAGGCCTGGAGGTCGTACCACATGTTCGCGCCGATGTTGCCCACGTGCCACAGCTGTGTCTCGCCCGCCTGCATGGTCATCACCGGCTTCACCAGGCCGTTCACCGTGCGGGTGGTGGGGGCGTCGGAGTCGATGTCGTCGGTGGGGATGGTGTTGCCCGTGGTGACCTGGAAGTCCTTGAGACCCACGTAGTGCTCGGTGATACCCCGCAACGACCTGGGCAGCAGCGACTTCAGGCCCTCCACCTCGATGAAGCCCGACATGCCGCCGAATACCTGCTCCTCTGCCAGCGGGTGCGGGTGTGGGTGGTACCAGTAGGTGCCCGGGTTGAAGAAGCGCGTGTTCTGGTACACGTGCTGCGCCGAACCCCCGGGCAGGACGAGCTCGTAGATGTCGTCCTGGTTGCCCTTGGGAGACACGAAGAACCCGTGCGTGTGGATGTTGGTGGCCTCCTGCAGCTTGTTCTGCAGGTTCACCACCAGCTGCTGACCCCGCCGCAGTCGGATGACCGGCGGCATGAGGGCCGCGGGGTACGTGACCCCGTAGGCCTCGGCCGAGTACACCCGGGCGTTCACGCGCTTGCCACTCACAGCAACCGGCACCGCATTGGCCGTGAGGCCCAGTTGCAGCTGGCCACCGGCGCTCTCGATGATCGGTGGGTCGGCGAACGGCTGGCCGGTTATGACCTCGCCCGACTCATCCGGCGGAATCGCTGGCGGCGGCGGCACCGTGCTGGCGCCGTTCTCGCGGTACACGATGGGCGGGCCGGACGATTGCGCGGCGGTGAGCAACCCGACCGATCCGGCGCCGCCGAGCACCGCTGCCGTCACGATCACAGTGAGCACGCCGCGGCGGGCGGCCCTGGGCTTCGGGGGGAGCGTCGTGCGGGGAATCTACCCGTCGTCGGCTCCAGCGGCGATCGGGGAGTCGGGGCGAGCTCGCCGTGCGGCTCTGCACGGGCGCGGAGATCGGCCATCGCGCGCGTAAACCATCATCAGTGCCTCGACCTTGACCTGGAAGCTCCTGCCGGCCGGCACTGCCCCGGCGTCCGAAAGCGTTTCCAGGTGGGTTTCCCCGAGCGCAGCCGGTGATGTGAATCTCGGGGCGGGTGCCGGGGCGGCGATCGGCGCATGAGCAAGGTTGTCGATGTGCTGCTGGGACGAGAGCGGGGGCACGAGCTGTCAGCGGTCGCTCACCCAAGCCTCGAAACGGAAGGTCTCGGCGCTTGGGCGAAGCTGGGTCGCATGCGGGTACCAGCGGCGGCAGCCTCCTTCGCCTGACGGGCGCGGGCCAGCGGAGCGGGCGTACGCTGATGTTCCGGTGTTTTCCCCAATTGAGGAAGTTCCAATGTCACGCATCAAGCGGATTGCCATTTCCCTCGTGGTCGCCGGCCTGGCCACCAGCGTCGCCGCTTGCGGCGATTCCAGCAGCACCTCCAGCGAAACGGCTCCCGAGACCGACCGACGGGCCTCCGGCTCTGCAGCGGCGTGGTCATACGAGGGCGACACGGGCCCCAATAAGTGGGCCACCCTCTCGCCCGACTACGCCACGTGCAATGGCTCCTCGCAGACGCCGATCAACATCGTCAACCCGAAGAGCGCCACGTCGTCCGAGCCCACCATCAACTACTCGAAGGGTGCGGTGGAGCAGTTCAACAACGGGCACTCCGTTGAGGCCAAGGCTGCCGGAGGCAACTCGATCACCGTCAACGGCACCAAGTCGGCGCTGCTGCAGATGCACTTCCACGCGAAGAGCGAGCACACGATCAACGGTGAGCACTCGCCCATCGAGGCGCACTTCGTGCACAAGTCCGACGATGGCGTGTTCACGGTCATCGGTGTGATGCTCGAGGAGGGATCCTCCACGAACACCGCCTGGGAGCCCTTCGTCAACGCCATCGACACGCCTGCGGGGACCACGGCAAAGCCCACCTACGACTGGGCGGCCATGCTTCCCACGAACCTCCAGAGCGTGCGCTACGTGGGCAGCCTCACCACCCCGCCGTGCACCGAGGGCGTGAACTGGCTGGTGATGAAGGAGCCGGTGAAGCTGAGCAAGGCGCAGATCAACGCCGTCACCGCCATCTACTCCGACAACTCCCGACCGGTGCAGTCGCTCAACGGTCGCAACGTCGTCATCACCCCGGTAACCCCCTAGCGCTGCAGGGTTCGGTCAACCGCTAGCCGGACATGTCGTCGATCGCCGCCCTGGGCGCGTTGCGGTGGAGTCCTGTTGGGACGAGAAGGGAACCCGGGCCGTCAGCGGTCGCTCACCCGCGTGCCCGGCGGCAGCGGTGACGGCAATGGGGCACCGGTGGCCAGCGCGACCACGATCGGGTCGATAATCCCCGGCCTGGCGCCTTCCTGGGTGTGGTCCATCACATCGTGGGGCAGGCCCAGCGACGCAGGGAGCACCACCTCCCGCACTCGGGCCCCATGGGTGCGCCAGTCTCTGGTCAGATCAGCAATCGCCTGGTTGGAGATGGTGAGGTCGGAGGCGTTCTCGAGGATCGCGAGCTCATTGGCCTGCGGTGCCCGCGCGGCGGCCTCGCGCAGCACCCGCGTGCCGAAACGGAATGTCTCGGCGCTCGGGCGAAGCGGGGTCGCATCCGGGTAGGTGTGGGACTCACGCTGGATGCCGGTGCCGGGTAGCACCACCGGCGGCAGGCGCGTGAAGGTATTGCGAAATACGTTGGCGACCGGGCGCGAGACGTTGCCAAGCACCAGCGCTGGGGCGATCACCACCGCCCGGTCCACGTCGGTGCGCTCCTGCGCTGCCCACGCGGCCATGTTCCCACCCAGCGAGAACCCCACCACGGTCGTCTTCCCGCCCAGACCGGCGGCGATGTCGAGGCCCTGATCGGTGGCGTCTCGCATGGCCTCCGCGTCCAGGCCGGCCAGGTCATGGACGGTTCCGCCTGAGATCCCGTGCCCAGGGATGCGCATCACCAGCACGTTCGCCTTGGTCCGGGCCAACTGGCGTCCCACGTCGAGCATTTGCCGCGGGCAGTTGGTCAAGCCGTGGTAGAGGACGATCACCTGCTCGGTGCGGCGCGCCGGCCCCAGCAAGCGCGTGCGGCATTCGGGCTTTATGCGCGCTTGAGTCTCGGCACGTGCGATGCCCGCCAGTGCCGCCTCGGCCTCGGCGTAGGTGGCCGCCGGACGGGGCTGGGGCTCGAGGCCGTGGGTGGACACCGGCAGGACCGCGAACATCACCAGCGCGAAGATCGCGACGGCAAGCAGCACGCCGATGCTCTGCAGGGTGACGACCGCCCAACGGGGGAGCCGCGGTCGCGTGGATCGCTTCTGCGTCATGGGTATTCGCGGTCTTTCTTCATCATTGACCATCGGGGGACTGCTGCCCTGCTGACAGTACCCGTCGCAACCCGCTCCGGTGCATCCGATTCGGAGTGCCTCAGGTCCATCTGCAGACCCGTCCCATTCGGCCGCATCGGGGCGCTTTGGACGTGCTCGGGTACGGGTGGAGCGAGGAAAGACTTTTTCTTTGCGCGTGCGCGTCTCCGCGCGACAGCGGCGACCCCGCGGGCAAGGCGCCGCGCGGAGGGCTGACGGGTGCGGCTACGAGCCGTATTCCTCACCGATCAGGGCGTTGGCGATCTTTTCGTTCCAGACCTCGGAGTTGACCCGCTCCCACGCGCCCTTCTTGTCCTCAGGCAACTGACTGCTTTCGGTTGCTCCGCTGACGCTGTCACCCCAGCTTGCCCAGGCGAACTCATCGGTGCTCACAGCTGCCCACTCGATCACCACGGCGCAGCGCCGGGAGATCTCGGCCATCAGGGCCGCGGCGTCATCGGCCGACCCCGTGGCCTCGTAGGTCACCATGAGTGTTGTGCCCTCTGCGGTTTCCGCCCCGGCCTCCTTGAGGATCGAGATCGGGTACTCGAATGTCGAGCCGCGCTCAGTCCATATCTCTGCCGCGCATGTCCAGTCAGCCACGACGTGGAAGGTACCGGACCACCCACCCGGTGCGTGATCACGATGCGAACAGACGGGGAGCAATCGAACGTCCGTCTCCCGAGGCGAAGATCGGCAGGGCTGGCCTACGAAAACACTGAGAGGGCCGTCTCTAGCCCTCTCAGATCCTGCGTATTTCCTTCAGTTGGCCTCTTCAGAGAAGAGACCCCATGGGCCCCTTCTGCAGTAGGTCATCGCCGCATGAGACCGGGCGATCGAGGCACGTGCACCACGGTCTTGCACACGCGCTCACCGGGGTCTTGCCCACGCCCCATAGCCATGGGGCCTTGGGCGCACCCCCGCCCGAGACCTTCCTGGCGATAACCCGGCCAGTGAGCCCGCCCACGGAGGCGAGAAGACGGCGATATCGCGCGGCGCACGTCCACAGGCGTGGTAAGATTTCCTTACTTTCCTACGGAGGACCCCATGACCACAACGATGACAACCAAAGGGCAAGTCACTATTCCGCGCGAGATCCGGGATGCGTTGGGGCTTGAATCGGGGGCGCAGCTCGACTTCGAGGTCGAGGGGAACCGCATCGTCATCCACCCGGTCGTCACGGTGCGTGTATCCGATGCATGGATCCAGCATCCGGAGGTAGTCGCCGCCCTGCACGAATCGTTCGATGAGGTCGAGCGCGACGAGACCGAGGGCGCTGTGCAGTTCGATGAGTTCCTCGAGCGCCTCGACGCTGACAACTGATCCATGGCGAAGTGGGATGGCTCCAGCACGTTTCGTCGGCGCCACAAGGCCCTGGACGATCAGGCCAAGGCCCAGTTCCGGGCGGCGGTGCGGGAGTTGAACCAGGTCATCGATGAACATGGATTCAACTTCCCGCGTCACGGCAAGCTCGATCTCCACTCCTATTCCGGCTTTGCCCGCCCGCCGGCAGTGTGGTCGATGGACTTTGGCTCCGGCAACAACCATCGCGCCCTCTTCACTGTCCGCGACGACGTCGTGATGTGGGAATTCATCGGCACCCACGACCAAATCGAGCGATGGCAGAAGGAGGTTGGCCCACGAGGGCTCCGGTCAAGTACCGCTGATCCATAGGGCTGACCTCCTTCCGGAGCCGGCCCGCAAACGACTGAGGGAGCCCCAGCTGGCTCCCTCAGATCCCGCTTGTTTTCTTCATTTTGGGCTTCTTCAGAACTCTCTGCTGAAGAGGCCCTCATGGACCCGGCCGGCACTGCCCCGGCGTCCGAAAGCGTTTCCAGATGGGTTTCTCCGAGCGCAGCCGATGATGTGAATCTCGGGGTGGGTGCCATCGTCGGCAAATCACTCCACCCCCAGCCCCTCCTGAAATCTCACCCCTTGGCCGAGGAACCCTGCCTCGGGGCCAGGACCACTATGCGACGCCGGTAATCCCCCTCATGGTCCAAAGGAGGGCCGACGACTCTCAGTACCGCTTACTAGGCGGCGAGAGCGAGCTGGCGGTTGTCCGCAGCTACGTTTGGTTCCCTGTTGGTAACGCGGTCCTCAGGGTCCGCGGCTCGCTTGCCAATCCTTCTCCGCCCCGTCGAAACTGGTTCGGGCCCGTGAAGGTTCCTGCTGCGCAAAGGGTATCACCGGCCCCAGCCATTAGATGAGGGGTGGGTGCGGAACCCCAGGCGTAGAGTCAATCGCCATGGAACTGACCCGTCCGCGTCGCATGATCGCCACCGCAGTCGCCATCACCGCCGTCGGGCTTCTGGCCGGCTGCGGCAGCAGCGGCGACTCCGCAGAGAGCAGCAGCGCGGCCACCACGGCTGCGAGCGGCTTCGTGGCCCGGGCCAACGCCATCTGCTCCGCGGCCACCGAGGAGTTCAACGCGCTCGGCAACACGCAGGAGTACGCGGACCTTGCCGACTTCAAGGACCGCTTCGGCAAGGCCATGGCCATCGCCGCGCAGCAGTACGAGGACATCGCCACCCTCGACCCACCGGCCGACATCGCCAGGGACGTACGGGCGTACCTCGAGGAGGGCGCGGCCAGCGTGATGATGACCAAGGACCTCTACGACCGAGTGGTGGGCGGACAGGACATCGCCGCTGCAGAGGCCGCGACCCTCGGCACCCCAGAGGGGCAGGCCACCATCAAGGCGCGCCGCGAGGCCGCGACCAACGCCGGGCTGGAGGCCTGCGCGTCGTAGACTGCATCGCGATGCGGGTCCTCCTCATGCGCACATGCCTGTCCGACGCCGTGGCGCCGTCCGTATGGAAGTCGGCCAAGCGGGTGCTCGAGCGCGCGGGCGTGCAGGTGAAGGTGCCCCGCTCGCAGACCTGCTGCTCTCAGCCCGCATGGACCGCCGGGCACCCCGACCAGGCACGCGCCGTGGCCAGGCACACACTGCAGGTGTTCGCGGGACCCGAGGAGGTCGTGGTGCCGTCGGGGTCATGCGCGGGCATGGTGGTGCACGCCTACCCCGAGATGTTCAAGGGCGAGCCCGAGGAGGAGGCCGCGCTCGACCTGGCGCGCCGCACCATCGAGCTCACGCAGTTCCTGGCCAAGCACGACCTGGACCCCGGCCCGGCGTCGACGGGCCCGGTCGCCCTGCACGACTCCTGCCACATGCTGCGCGTCATGCACGAGAGCGAGGCGCCCCGACAGGCGCTGGCCCGTGCGGGGTGCGAGGTACGCGAGATGGAGCACACCGACCGCTGCTGCGGGTTCGGAGGGGTGTTCTCCATCAACTTCCCCGAGCTCTCCGCCAGCCTGGGCGAGGAGAAGGCACGGGCCGCGGTGGAGAGCGGTGCGCACGAGGTGGTCTCATGCGACCTGGGCTGCCTCATGCACATCGTGGGCGTGGCACACCGGCAGGGCATTCCCATACGGGCACGGCACGTGGCCGAGGTACTGGGCGAATGAGCACGCGCAGGCGCCGCTCGGCCGGCGGCGTGGCCTATTCCGACCTCGATGGAACGCTGCGCGAGCGCACCATCGTGGCGCTGGCCGACCCCACGCTGCGCGGCAACCTCGACACCGCGGCCACCAGCTGGGGCGAGAGCCGCGACTCCATGCGGCGCGACCATGGCCTTGACGACATGCGCGAGCGGGCCCGCGAGATACGCCGGTCGAACATCCGCAACCTGCCGGCCCTGCTCAGCGAGATGCAGGCGAAGGTGCGCGGGGCCGGCGGCACGGTGGTGCGCGCCGCCGATGGCGCGGAGGCATGCCGCTACATCACCGGGCTGGCGCGGGCGCGCGGCGTGAGCGTGGTGGCCAAGAGCAAGTCGATGGCCACCGAGGAGATCAAGCTCAACGAGGCGCTCGAGGACGCCGGGCTCGAGGTGGTGGAGACCGACCTGGGCGAGTGGATCCTGCAGCTGGCCGGCGAGCACCCCAGCCACATCATCGCGCCGGCCGTGCACCTGAACCGATCGCAGGTTGCCGCACTGTTCCGCGAGGAGGCCGGCACCGACGACGTGCCCGACGACCGCGAGGGGCTGGTGGCCCACGCGCGCGTGCGGCTTCGCGAGAAGTTCGCGCAGGCGGGGATCGGCATCTCGGGCGTGAACCTGGGAGTAGCCAGCACCGGCACCGTGTGCATCGTGGAGAACGAGGGCAACGCCCGGCTCGTGACGTCGCAGCCACGGATACACGTGGCGGTGATGGGCATGGAGCGCGTGGTGGCCGACTGGGACGAGGCCGCGCACATCCTGCAGGTGCTGCCCATGGCCGCCATCGGCCAGGACGCCGCCAACTACGTGAGCCTCATCACCGGGCCCCGGCGCGAGGGCGAGGCCGACGGCCCGGAGGAGTTCCACCTGGTCATCGTTGATGGCGGGCGGGGGGCG
>JBIIJJ010000087.1:0-6466 GCA_044233875.1 Miltoncostaeaceae bacterium
GCGACACCACACCCGGCCCCCCGCCGGGCCAGCGCGCGGGGTCGCGACCGACCGACCGGATGGTCTCCACGAGAGGGCCCATGCCCTCATCGAGCAGCATCACCTCATCGGGGGACTCAGCCACGTGCGCGGCCACCGACCCCGTTCCCAGGATGGGATCGGCCAGCACCTCGCTCCAGAGCTCCGGGCCGACCGTGTACGGCGAGTGGGGCGACACGCCCAGCTGCACGCGTGGTCCCGCTGCATCACGTGCCGCGAGCAGCGCCTCGCCGTGATGCATCACCTTCTCGCGCGCGTCGGAACCAGTATCGCGACCGAAGATCTCCATGTGCACGGCCGCCCTCAGGCCGGCCTGGCCTGCCGCCGCGGCACCAAAGCCACCGGGGCCGGAATCGGCGAGCGTCGTGGTGCCGTTGCGCAGCGCCGTGAGCGCCGACCAGCGCGCGGCCTGCTCGCGGTCGAGCGGGGTGACCGCCGCGGTGCGATGCACGAACGCACCCAGCCACGCGCCGAACCGGGCATCCGGCACGAGGCCGCCCACCAGCCCCCACTCGAGGTGGCAGTGGGCGTCCACCAGCCCCGGGATGAGGATGGCATCGCCCAGGTCGGTGACGGGTACGTCGTCGCACGGCGGCAGGTCGCGTTCGCGCCCCACGGCCTCGATCAGCCCGTCGCGCACCAGCACGCGGCCGTCCCGGAGCACCGGGCCCTCGACGGGTACGACCCACGCCGCCTTCAGCAGGGCGGCGGACGACCCGCGGCTAGGCGGCGGGAGTGGTCTCGTCGGTCTTCTTGGGCAGCGCGGGGTCTGACGCCTGCGCGGCGGTCACCTGCTCCTCGGCGTGCTTGTCACCGGTGACGCCCTTCTTGAACTCGCGCATGCCGGTGCCAAGGCTCTTCCCGATCTCCGGCAGGCGCTTGGCGCCGAAGGCCAGCAGGATGATGGCCAGGACGATGATGAGTTCCAGCGGGCCGATGCCGAATGGCATGGGTTTACCTCATGAGTCGTTGACCCCCGGCGGGGATCCGAGTGCGGCGACGTTAGCATGGGCCTGTAAAGCGGCGATGAGGCGGGAGGTGGTGGCATAGGGCTCGAGCGCATGGCGGTCGGTTGGGGTGGCCTCGTCGGGACGATCGGCCTCGCCGCGTCCGCGGGATCCCCGCTCTGGGTGAGGGCGGTCGCGGTGATCGCGGCGTTCCTCGTGGGCGGGTTCCTCTCCGGCGTGCGCACGCTTGACCGCCGTGCCCTCACCGCTGCCGCCGCGTGGGTGTTCGGATGGCTCCTCTGGGGCGCCATCTGCCTCGTGCTCTGGATCGTGGCGGCGTTCGGCGGCCCCGGTGATCCCGAGTACGCCCCGGGAAGTGACGGCGCCGCGCTGCTGATCGCCGCCGCGTCGCTGCTGGCCGCCGTGGTCGGTGGGCTGGCGGCCGACCGCCGCTACAGCACCAAGCGCATCAGGCGCAGGTACTAGCGGGCGAAGTCGCGGTGGGACCGGCTGGAGGTCGGCCCCGACTGCCCCTGGTACTTGCCCTGGTAGGGCGTGTCCACCGGCGTGGTCATCTGCAGGAATGAGATCTGCCCGATGCGCATGCCCGCGTGGATGGCGATGGGCAGGCTGGCCACGTTCGAGAACTCGAGCGTGATCTGCCCCTCGAAGCCGGGGTCGATGTAGCCGGCGGTCGAGTGGATGAGCAGGCCCAGGCGGCCCAGGCTCGACTTGCCCTCGAGGCGCGCCACCAGGTCGTCGGGGATTCCCACGCGCTCGAGCGTGGAGCCCAGGACGAACTCGCCGGGGTGCAGGATGAAGGGCTCGCCGTCCGCGATGGTGACCACCTCGGTGAGGTCGGCCTCCGGCAGGCTCGGGTCGATGAACGGCTGCCGGTTGTTGCGGAACACGCGGAAGGAGTCGGACACGCGGAGGTCGACCGACGACGGCTGCAGGAGTGCGTCGTCGAAGGGGTCGATCACCAGGCGGCCGGCGGCGATCTGCTCGCGGATGGTGCGGTCGGACAGGACCATGGGCGGGGACGCTACCCGATGCACTCCCCGACCACGTGCACTGGGCTAGCCTGCGAGGCGTGAGCGAGGGGTCAGAGGCGGCGGTGGGGCAGCGCGCGTTCCGCGTGGACGCGCAGCCAAGTGACGACCTCGTGCAGCAGGTTCGCGCCGCCCGCGAGCGGGGGGCCGTGCCCGACGTGCTGCTGGGCGACGTGCTGGTGGGCGATGGCCCGCCGGATGCCCTGGATGCGGTTGACGTAACCCTCGACGAGCTCACGCAGCTCGTGGCGGGCGAGCGCCTGCCCCGCTGGGTGGTGGAGAAGGGCTCCTTCGGGCCCGGCTACGTGCAGTTGAAGTCGCTGATGCGCCAGGAGAGCCTGGTCACCGTGTGCGAGGAGGCCTCGTGCCCCAACATCCAGCGCTGCTGGAGCCGGGGCACGGCCACGTTCATGATCGCCGGCGAGACCTGCACGCGCGGGTGCCGGTTCTGCGATGTGACCTCGGGCAAGCCGATGCTGCCGCCCGACCCCGGCGAGCCCGCGCGCCTGGCGGACGCCGCCGCGGCCATGGGGCTGCGCTACGTGGTGGTGACCGCCGTGGCCCGCGACGACCAGCCCGACGGGGGCGCAGGCCACTTCGCCCAGGTCATCCGCGCGCTGCGCGACCGCCTGCCCGATGCCCGCGTGGAGGTGCTCATCCCCGACTTCCGCGGCAACTGGGACGCCCTCGACATGGTCATCGAGGCCCGGCCCGACGTGCTCAACCACAACACCGAGACCGTGCCGAGGCTGTACCGCCGCGTGCGCCCCGGGGCGCGCTACGAGCGCACCCTCGAGCTGCTCGGGCGCTCCCACGCCGCCGGGCTTCCCACCAAGAGCGGCATCATGGTGGGCCTGGGGGAGGAACTGCCCGAGGTGGCGACGGTGTTCTCCGATCTGGCCGGCACGGGGTGCGAGGTGGTGACGGTGGGGCAGTACCTGAGCCCGTCGGCCACCCATCTTCCCGTGGAGCGTTTCTACGCCCCCGCGGAGTACCCGGCGCTGGCGGCGCTGGGCCAGTCGCTCGGCCTCGCGCACGTGGAGGCCGGCCCGCTCGTGAGGTCGTCGTTCGAGGCCGACCGCGTTGCCGATGAGGTGGGCGCGGGCGTCGTCTAGGGTGCGCGCATGCAGCTCATGACCCCCCAGCAGGCCAAGGCCGCCATGGACTCCGGCGACGCCGTCATCATCGACGTTCGCGAGCCCGACGAGCTCGCCCAGGCGGCCATTCCCGGCGCCGTGCACATCCCCATGGGCGACCTGCTCGACCGCCTCCCCGAGGTGCCGCGCGACCGCACGGTGATCTTCAGCTGCCACAGCGGCGGGCGATCCGAGAGCGTGTGCCGCTACCTCGAGGAGAACGAGGGCTTCAGCGACCTGGTGAACCTGGAGGGCGGCATCGTCGCCTGGCACCAGGCGGGCCTGCCCATCACCTCAGGTCAGTAGCGCCTCACCACGCGGTAGAGGGTGTCGCGCTGCACGGCGCGCCGACCCGTGGCCTCGATGGCCTCCACCATGCGCGGGGTGTCGAGCGTGAACTCGGTGCCGGCAGCGCGCACCACGTTCTCCTCGATCATGATGGACCCCATGTCGTCGCATCCGGCCTCGAGGGCCAGCATCCCGATGCGCAGGCCCTGCGTGACCCATGACGACTGCATGTGCGCGATGTTGTCGAGGTACAGGCGCGCCACGGCGTTCATGAGCAGGTAGTCGGCGGCGGTGAGGCCCAGGTGGTCGTCGCCGCGCGCCGAGCACCCGCCCGGCTGGTACGACCAGCACGCGAAGGCCTCGAAGCCCCCGGTCTCGTCCTGCAGCTCCCGCAGCACGCGCAGGTGCTCCACGCGGTCGTCCACGGTGTCGATGGTGCCGTACATCATGGTGGCGCTGGACCGCAGCCCGCGCACGTGGGCCTCGCGCATCACGCCGAGCCACTCGGCCGTGGTGGTCTTGCGCGGCGCGATGACGTCGCGCACGCGGTCCACCAGGATTTCCGCGCCACCGCCCGGGATGGAGTCGAGCCCGGCCGCCCTGAGGCGGTCGATCGTCTCGCCCAGGTCGAGCTTGGAGTAGTGGGCGATGTGCAGCACCTCGCTGGGCGACAGCGCATGCAGGTGGATCGGGTAGCGCCGCTTGATGTCGCTGAAGAGATCCTCGTACCA
Organism: Miltoncostaeaceae bacterium; assembly: GCA_044233875.1. Lineage (GTDB taxonomy): Bacteria > Actinomycetota > Thermoleophilia > Miltoncostaeales > Miltoncostaeaceae > SYFI01. Next base: position 4,194 of record JBIIJJ010000087.1, read on the forward strand.
CTCGATTCGCAGGCCCGGGTGGTGCCCGCCCTGCATGAGCAGCGCGGTGCCGCCGAGGTCGAGGGTCTCCTCGATCTTGCGGAAGATCACCGGCTTGCTCAGCACGTATCCGCCGGGGTCGCGCGGGTGCCGGTAGAAGGCGCAGAAGTCGCAGTCGGTGACGCAGAAGTTCGTGTAGTTGACGTTGCGGTCGATGACGAAGGTGACCACGTCGGGGTCGGTCACCCGGTCTCGCGCACGGCGTGCGGCGGCGGCCACCGCCACCACGTCGCGGCTCTCAAGCAGCGCGCGCGCGCCGTCGTCATCCAGGCGCTCGCCGGCGTCGAGCCGTTCGATCACCTCGAGGTGGTGGACGGGCGTCACGGTGCTCATGCGGCCAGTGCCTCCAGGGCCGGTACGTCGTTGAGTTCGCCCGCGGCACGGGCCAGGTCGAGGAACCGTGCGAGTCCGGCGCGCTCGTCGGGGCCGAAGGAATAGCGGAGCCGGGCCAGATACCCGGCGATGTAGGCCTCGTCGAACGGGAATCGCCTGGCCGCGGCGCGCACCACCGCGCCCGGATCGTCGGCGAACGCGGCGGGTGCCTGCGCGATGGCGTCCGCCAGCGCGGCCACCTCGGGCGCACGCGACTCCGCGGCCCCGGTGCGCACGGCCCACACCGCGAACACCATGGGCAGGCCGGTGCGTCGCTGCCACTCCTCGCCCAGGTCGATCGAGTGGGGGGCGATGCGGTCACGATGGGCGAGCAGCGCCGCGTCGGCGATGAGCAGCACGGCCTCGCCGCCCGCGAGCGCCGCCGGTGCCTCCAGGTCGGAGCCCATCACGCGGAATGGCACGCCGGGGCCGAGCAGCACGCGCAGCAGGGTGACGCTGCTGGCGCTGTGGGGCGTGACGGCCACGCGCGTCACCATCTCGAGCGGCACCGGCGAGAGCAGGCGGATGGAATCAACCGCTCCCTCGCACGCGATGCACCCGGCCGGCATCAGCTGCAGCCGGTCGGCGTTGCGCGCGTACTCGATGCTCGACATGGCCGACACGTCGAGGCCACCCGTGATGACGCCCTCATTGAGCGTGGCGGGCAGGCCGTCGGTGAACTCCACGCCCGGCAGGTGCGCCCGCTCGAGGTGGTGGTACACCGGGTACATGTTGAGCGCGCTGATGCGGCCCACGCGCAGGCGGCTCATCGGGTCACCGCCCGCGCGCCCACGGCCTGCGCCAGCCGCTCGGGGTCGGCGTCGTCACCGTCGGGGATCACCCAGTCGTCGGCGCCGAAGGACACCGCCACCTGGCAGGCGGCGCCACCGATCGATGCCCAGTCGGGCCGGATGGCCACGTGGGGCAGCACGCGCCGGGCCACGGCCGTGACCAGGAGGTCTTCGTTGCCCCACGAGCCCGGCTGCTCGGGGGTGTCGGCCCCGGGCACCAGGTGAACCGTGCGCACAGCGGGCGCGGCGGCGATCTCCAGCAGGCGATCCGCCACCTGCGCGCTGGTGGTGCCGGCGCCGTAGCGAACCGTGTGCACGGCGTCGTCATGGCTGGTCCCGCGGGTCCACGTGACCTCGGTGGGGGTGGCGACCCCCTCGGCCGCCGCCAGCGGGTCGCGGGCGTCGAGCAGGGCGATGATGTCGTCGCGCGTGAGGCTCATGCGAACCGGTCCACCACGCCGGCGGCGATCACGCGCAGGGCGTCGGTGTCGGCGCCGCCGATGTCGCCGTCGAGCGACGCCATGGCCAGCGCCACCTCGTCGAGCGCGCGCTGGCGCGCTGCCGCAACTCCCTGATGGGCCGCGAGGCGGTCGCACAGGGCGTCGAGGCCATCGCCGCCCGCGGCGACGCGCCCGATCTCATTTCCGAGTGCGGGCTCGATCTCGATGGCGAGGATCTGCGGCAGCGTGACCGTTCCGCTGAGGATGTCGGTGCCCCGTCGCTTGCCGGTGCGGGCCGGGGACCCCGCGACATCGAGGATGTCGTCGAGGATCTGGAATGCCACGCCCACGTGGGTACCGAAGGCGGCCAGCCGCAGCTGGGCCTCGTCGGATGCGCCCGAGAGCAGCGCGCCCAGGCGGCAGGCAACCGCGAAGAGCGCGCCGGTCTTGCGCCGGCAGCGCGACATGTAGGCGTCCACGGTCAGCCCCAGGTCGCCCGCAGCACGCTGCTGGTCCATCTCGCCCCGCGCGAGCTCCAGCGAGGCGTCGGCCAGTGCGCTTACCGCCGCCGGCGATCCCACGCGCGTCAGCTCGGCGAACGCGCGCGCGAACAGGAAGTCGCCCACGTTGA
>JBIIJJ010000088.1:0-6457 GCA_044233875.1 Miltoncostaeaceae bacterium
GGAGTCGGCCAGGTTCTCGCGGCTGCGCTTCTCGGGCGAGAACTTCATCGTCGCCGCACGCAAGCGTGGCGGGGTGGAGGACTACGCGGAGTGGGCTGCCGAGCGCATCAGCGCGGGCGACGCCGTGCGTTCGTTCGCTGCCTTGCGCCCCGCCGACGATCTTCCCCTCAGGGGAGCGACGGCGCCCGCAGCAAGCGGCGCGGAGTTGCGTCGCGAGCACAATGCCGGTGTCGGTGTGGCCCTCACCCTCGTCAAGCCCCTCATCGAGTTGGGGGCGAAGAAGGCCTACTGCGCCATGGGGCTCACTGAGCTGTGTCCCCAGAGCCCCGGCGCTGCCCCCGCGGCCGGATTGTCCGAGGCCGAGAAGAAGCAACTCGCCGACATCGAGCGGGGCATCAGCGACCTCAACACCCAGATGACGACCGCCCAGAACTCCCTGTCGGCGATCGAGGTGCAGGTGGCCGCTCTGGGCACGCAGGTGGGCACCCTCAACTACACCGCTGAGATGAACGCGGTGCGCGACGTCATGACCGCCACGCGCGTAGCCGCTGGACTGCGCGCCGAGGGCAGGGACGTGCCCTCCGATGTCAGTCAGGCCCTCACGAATTCACTCGTGCGCCGGTACGAGATCAACAGCGGCTGCCCGAACTGGGCCGCCCTGGTCGGCGCGCTTCCCCTCGCGGCGGTGATGGACGGAGCGGCTCCCCGGTATCCGAGCGCCGCATGCGTGAGCCCTGCCCAGCGGGTGGGGACCAGTGCCGGCCTCATGCAGTTCGCCCAGCGAAATGCCGCGGCAGCGTACAGGGTCGTGACCGCGGGCACGATCCAGGCCAACGTCGATCTCGCGGGCGACTACTGGCTCGGTGAGTTCGCGAGGAATGTCTTCGCATCGAGCGCGGCGTCGGCGTACGCGCTGCGCCCCGGTGGCAACTCCACCCGCTCGGCCGAGGTCGTGGACGCCACCGATCAGCTCTTCAACGACGCCACGGCGCTGATCGAGGTCGACGCCACCGGCGCGTACTTCGGGGAGCGCATCCCTGGGGATCAGGTTCTCGTGATGGGGTCCAGTAGCGGCACGATCTACGGAATCGGGCGGTACGAGAACCCCGGCGCCTGCTTCGGCAATGGCGCGGGGTTCATGGCGTGGAAGCCCGTGGCCGACTGGAAGGCCTCCGGTAACGCCATGTCCACCGCCCCTGGGCTCTACTACCCCGGGGGCGGGCCACCCGGGGGCGGGCCAGGAGGTCTCATCTCTGCCAACCCGTTACCGGTCTTCACAGGTTTCTTTTACGCAGTGCCCCCGGTGGGGGGGGGTGCCTGCGCTCCCGGCCGGATGCTCGCATCGCCTCCTCCCATTCCCGGGGCCCCCAACGCCGTATGGACACCCCCCGACACCGTGCCGGCCGCCGACCTGGTGCATCTGCTGGCGCCCCTGCGCCGGGCCGCGCTGTGCCACGTGAACGCGTTCCTCGGCGCCTACAAGACATCCCTCCGGGCGCCATCGGGCGCTCCCGCGGGTGAGCTGTGTGATCCCCACCCGGTGGCCATTCCCGACAGGGCCCTCCTCGAGTGGCGCGGTGAGGATGCGCCCACCAGCGGGACGTCGCCGACGGGTCGTGGGGTGCTGCCGAACCTGCAGTTGTCGCTTCAGCACGACGCCTGCCGCCCGTGGATGGTCGGGACCCTCAACGACGAGGCCGACCCCGGCAGGCCAGCGAACGCACCTGCGAACTCGTATCAGCTTGCGACCGCAAGCGGGATGCAGTGCCCGGTCCTCGACCTCACGCCGGGCGCGGCGGACCGCAATGGGTGGAACTGCGTCAAGGCGGAGCCCGGCGGGAAGATTGCTTTCCACCGTGGCTCCGGGAGCCAGTTCGCCGAGTTCAGGAACGTGAGGGCCGTGACGTCCTCGCTGGGGATACTGAACATCCCCGCCATGGGCGGCTACTGCCCGAGCCTGGGCGGGCGCCCGGCGCCGCCGGGGGCCGCGAACGTCGCGTACATGGTGGAGCAGGGCATCTGCTCCCCGGCCTTTGCCGGGTTGCTCTTTACCCTTCCCGCCGGCAGCGGGGTCCCCAATTACCGGAGGAGTGGTTGCGCGGGCCCGGTTGACGGCCCCTGGCCCCCGGCGAAGTTTTTCCCGGGCCAGGCGAAGGTCCGGCCCCTGTGGCCCCTGCAGCGGCAGATCCGCGCGCTCACGACCTACCGGGGCTGGTTCAAGAACGGGACTGCCCCGTGGGTCTCGGCAGAGGCGCTCCCCGGATACAAGTCCGAGGACTGGACGTACAACAACGACGTCGCCGGCGACTTCGTGGTGGGGCCGCTCTACACCAGCACCGCCGTAGGCGCCTACGTCCCGGGGACCTCGCCCGGCGGGCCGACGTCGGATGCCGCGCCGAGGAAGGCGGGCGCGCGCCCTCCAGACGGGGTCCGTGACCTCTCGGCCTGCGGCGAGGAGTGCACCGGCGATGCCAACGCGGTGCGCGTCACGTGGCGCCCCCCGCTCTCGAGCGGCGGATTGACCCTCATGGCGTATGCGGTGACCGCCAGCACCACCGACAACGGGACGATCACGACCCGGGCGTGCACCGTTCCGGCGTCCGCGCCCGCGCTGCAGTGCGTGTTCCGCGATCTCGACGTGTCACGAACTTGGAACTTCATGGTCGCGGCGACGAATGCGCTCGGCACGCGCCAGACCTCTGTGGCATACCTAACCGGGCCCGGCCAGCCGACCCTCCGTGCCCTGCGCGAGGCCCTGGAGGTGCGCTGGAGCCCCCCGCGGGCGCAGCAGCTGATCACCGCGGAGGCCAGGGGCGTTGCGCAGACCTACACGGCCACGGCATCTCCGGGCGGGCGCACATGCACGGTGGCGGGGATCGGCGCCACGACGTGCACCATCACCGGGCTCACGCCGGGGACCGCCTACACCGTGACGGTCGTGCTTGCCGGCGAGTGGAACTGCGGCAGGAATAGTCGCGACCGGTTGACCTGCGTGGACGAGGACACCTCGCCGCCGTCGGCGCCGGGCACGCCCCTCGGGGCCGCGATCCGACCGGGTGCCCCGGCCCTTGATGAGGCCGTGCCCTCCGAGGGGCGCATCGCCATGAAGTGGCGCGCCCCGGAATCCGACGGGAACAGCCCGATCGCCGGCTACACCGCCACGGCCATGCCCGGCGGTGCCACCTGCACCACGACGGGATCCCTGTCGTGCACCATCGACGGACTCGCGCCCGGCACCGAGTACCTCGTAGCCGTCACGGCCACGAACGCGGTGGGCACGGGGCCGCGGTCCGAGGGGTTGCGCCGCCTCACTCCCACGGTGCTGCCCGGCCCGCCGCTCACGCCGCTGGCAAAGGCATCGCCCGGCACCATCGAGGTGTCCTGGGCTGCGCCCGACTTCAATGGCGGCGCGGCGATCAGCGGCTACACGGCTACCGCAACGCCGGGGGGTGCGCAGTGCAGCACCGACGGCGCCACCACCTGCACCATCAACGGCGTGCCGAATGGCACCGAGTACCAGGTGACGGTGACGGCCACGAATGCCGTCGGTACCGGGCCTGCCTCGCTCCCGGCCGCGGCCCGCACACCGGACATCACCGCCCCCGGCGCTCCGCGATCGGTGGAGCTCACGGCCCTGCCGGGGCGCATCGAGGTGGCGTGGTCGGCGCCGGAGTCAGACGGCGGCAGCGCGGTGACCGGCTACGTGGCCACCGCGACCCCGGGCGGTGCCACATGCACCACGACGGGCGCCACCCTGTGCACCATTTCGGGCCTCGATAACGGTACCGCCTACCGCGTGGCCGTGGCGGCCATCAACGTGATCGGCACGGGCGCGTCATCCGATGCCGGTGAGGCCGTCACGCCGCGACGGAACGAGGGTGGCGCACCCGCTGTGGTGGAAGACCTTCCCCTGCAGGCGGTGGCAATCCCGGGCACCGCGGATTCCGGGCTGCCCGTCAGCGCTCCCGTTGCCGCACGCAGGCCGGAGATCACGGGCCTCGCCCTGCGGCCCCGCACGCTGGTGCCGGGCCTGGGTGGCCGCATCGCATACAGCCTCTCCGAGCCGGCAGACGTGACCATCACCTTCACCCGGGTGGGCGGGCGCGACCGTGCGTCACGCGTGGTGCACCGCATCCCCGCCGGCCGACCGGGTGCGCTGGCCGGCGACACCCGCATCCGCGTGCTCTACAGCTTTGCGAGCGCGAAGCGCAAGACGGCCGGTGCCTGGAGGATGACCGTCGAGGCACGGGGCGCAGACGGGGCCGTGATGAGGCGCACCGTCCCGATCAGGGTCAGGACCTGAGGCGACTCAGGTGCGCTCGGTGAGGAGCGCGTCGATGGCCCTGCGAACGGCCGGGGAGTCCGGTTGCTCGGATGAGGGGAAGTACATCGCCGGTCGTCCTCGTGAATCGACCAGGTACTTGTTGAAGTTCCACTGAGGCTCCCGGCTCCACGACGGTGACGCCAGGCTCCGGAACAGGGCGACGGCCCTCGGCCCGGTCACCTTCGAGATGCGCAGCATCGGGAAGGTGACCCCGAAGTTGCGCTTGCAGAAGCGCTTCACCATCGCATCGGTGGGCAGCTCCTGCTGGAAGTCCTTCGAGGGCACGCCCAGCACCGTGAGGCCGCGCGCGCGGTCCTTCCTCCACAGTGCCTCGAGCGGGCCGTACTGGTCGGTGTAGCCGCAGTGGCTGGCCGTGTTCACCACCAGCACCACGCGGCCGCGCAGGCGGGCGAGGTTGATGGGGTCGCCGTCGAGCCTCTGATAGGTGCCGCTGAGCACGGCCGGGCCGCGCTGCGCTGCCGGTATCACCGGTGCGCTGGCCTGTGCCGCGGCGGGGAGGGCCACGGCGAGCGAGGCGGTTGCGAGGGCGGTCAGGGCGATGCGCATGACCTGAGGCTAGGACGAACCGCCCCGCGGGCGGGCGGGAACGGTCAGCGGCCTGCGGAGGCCCGTGCCAGGCGGTCGCGCACCGCCACGCCAATGCCCTCTGCCGGCGGGGGCACGGCCACGATCACCTCGGCACCCTCGGCGTCAGCCCGCCGGAAGGCGGCATACAGGCGCGCGGCGTAGGCGTCGGGCGCTCCCACCGGGCCCAGCACGAGACAGCCCGCGGGCAGCCCGTTGATCTCACCGGGCGCGAGCACGGCGACCCGGCACCCCGCTGCCGAGGCGGCGGCGGCACGAGCGGCGGCCTGATCGTGCGGCACCACCTCCACCCGTGCCCCCGGTGCGTAGTGCGACTCCAGCATGCCGGGCGCGCGCGCCGGGCCCGAGGCCTCGGTTGACACGGGGGTGCCGAGCACCTGCGCCAGCTGGTCCGCCGAGATACGGCCGGGGCGCAGCACCTGGGGCGGATCGGTGGTGAGGTCGAGCACGGTGGACTCGATGCCGATCTCGCACGGGCCACCGTCGATGATCACCTCCACGGCGTCGCCGAGCTCATCGGCCACATCGTCCGCGCGGGTGGGGGAGGGGCGCCCAAAGCGATTGGCGGAGGGCGCCGCCACCGGGCCCCCGAACGCCCGGATCAGCGCCAGGGCCAGCGGGTGGCCTGGCACGCGCACGGCCACGGTGTCGCGGCCCCCGGTGACCGCATCGGGTACCGCGGCCGAGCGCGGCACCACCAGGGTGAGCGGCCCGGGCCAGAAGGCGTCGGCCAGGGCACGGGCGCCGGGCGTGATCTCGTCCATGAGCCCGGGCAGGTCATCTGCCGACGCCACATGGCAGATGAGCGGATGATCGGTGGGCCGCCCCTTGGCCGCGAAGACCCTCGCCACGGCAGCGGGGTCGAGCGCATCGGCCCCGAGGCCGTAGACGGTCTCGGTGGGGAAGGCGACAAGGCGGCCCGCCGCGAGCGCATCGGCGCCCGCGGCGATGGCCACCTCGTCAGATCCGATCACCGGCATGGGGTCAGCTGGGGCACTCCGGCGAGGTGCCGATGGTGCACACCTGCCTGGTCGCGGCGATGGCGCGTCGCTTCATGTCATCTCCTGTCCGTGGGGGGCGCGGGCGACCCTAGCGGCGCGTGCTCGGGACACGCCCCTGATGTCAGAACATAAGAATCGTCCTGTCGCACTCTGGCCCACGGTGCTCCCACGAAGGTATTGTCCCGCGTCCATGGGTACCGCCCCTTCATGGGAAATCACCCTTCTGCGCCGCCCGCCCGGTGCACGGCGTCCCCGTGTCGCGGGACGCGTGGTGTTCGAGGCGCCTGATCTCGATCGCGCCCGTCGCGCCGCGCGCAAGCACCTGGAGGAGCGCCAGTCCGGTGAGGACAAGTGGTCGCTCGGCGTGCTGAAGCCGCTTACGCCCCGTGCGCCCGGCACGCACAGGTACCGCGTGGTGTACGCCGTGTGGGAGCAGGGCGACGACTTCTTCGAGCGCCGTGACGTGCATGAGCTCGAGGTGTGGGCGGCCGATGCCCAGGACGCCCGGCGCCTCTCCCACGCCGAG
>JBIIJJ010000089.1:0-6452 GCA_044233875.1 Miltoncostaeaceae bacterium
GGGACACTCGCGGCCATCAGGCGCCAGACGGGATTGGATGAACTGCGATGACCAAGTACCTCGTGATCTACGAGCAGGGCGAGGATGGAGCCTGGGGCGCCTACTCGCCCGACCTCGAAGGGGCCTTCGCCCTCGGTTGCACGCGAGCCGAGGTCGAGGAGCGCATGCATGAGGCGATCGCCGCATACATCCAGGTGATGCGCGAGGATGGACTTCCCATCCCCGACCCATGCCACCACGCTGGGTACGTCACCGTGCCGACCACGGTGACCCGCGCGAACTAGCCCTTGGCGCCCCTCGCGGCCTTGGTGCCGTGGGCGGGCTTCTCGCGCATGGGCGGGGCCACCTTGCGGCCGAGCAGGCGCATCGCCTTGAGGCCCAGCGACAGCTTCTCGCGGTCGTCGGTCTTGCCGATGTCGAGCCCGGCGAGCTCGGCGATGCGGTCGAGCCGGTAACGGATGGTGTGGCGGTGCGTGTAGAGCGTCTGCGCCGTGGCGGCCAGGTTGCAGTCGAGATCGAGGTAGGTGGCCACGGTGCCCACCAGCTCGGTCTGGTACTGCTCGTCGTAGCGCACCAGCGGCGCCATGGTCTGCTCGTAGAAGCTCTCGAGCTCCTCGGGCCGGTCGGCGAACACCTGGAAGAGCAGCTTGTAGGTGCCGGTCTCCTCGAAGGTCACCACCTCGCCCGCGCGCCCCAGCTTCTCGCCGATCGACAGCGCCAGCTGGGCCTCGTCGATGGCCGAGCCGAGCCGCTCGGGGTCGTCCTGCTGACGCGACAGCGCCAGCGTGAGCGTGAGCCCCGGCACCGTGGGCCCGGTGGCGGCCAGCAGGCGGCGCGCCAGGGTGTGGGCGAGCTCCTCCGGACCCTCTCCCTGGGCGTCCTCGCTGCGCTGCGGCAGCAGCACCACGAGCAGGCCCTCGTGCCAGTCGACCAGCGCCTTGGGCCAGTGCAGCTCCAGCACGCCACGGGTCTGCTGCATGAACCGGCGGATCAGGCGCGGATCGGTGATGACGCGGAGGTCTTCGTGGGGGTCCTGCAGGCGGCCCACCAGCGCCACGGCGCCGCCCGAGAGGTCGGCGCCCAGGTGCCGGGCGCGCCGCACCAGCGAATCGCGGCTCACCACCTCGCCGGCGAGCAGCTCCTCGATGAGCTCGCCGCGAAGGCGCGCCTCGGTGTCCACCCGGGTGTCCTCGCGACGCCTCTCCACGAGTAGGGCATCGGCCAGTGCGGCAAGCGCCGGGTCGCTCGCCCCGGGCTTGGTCCCCCAGGCGATGAGCACGCCCGCGAGGTCGTCCACGCCCGTGCTGCGCAGCTCCACGATGTGTGCGCCCTTGATGCCGGCGCGGGTGAAGGGGCCGAGCAGCGACGCCGGGCCGTGCGTGCGGGCGTCCTCGATGGCGTCGCCGAGCGCCTCTTCCCGCGCATCGGTGAGCCGGGCCGTGCCGAGCACGTCGAGGTACTCGTCCACGATCGCCACGGGCGAACCCAGCACCTCGGCAGCCGCCTCGGCGATGCCCGGCGCCCCCAGCCCGGCGATGAGCACACGGCGCAGGGCGTCGCGTGCCTCGAGCTCTCGGGACTGACCCGAGATGAACGACTGCAGCGCGGCGATCACCTCGCCCCACGGGCGGTCGTCGGGAAGGTGGATCACCGGCACCGGCGGCTTGCCGCTCACCTTTGCGCGGGTGAGCACCGCCACCACGCCCGACGGCACGGGCTTGGGAATTCCCTTCACCGACACCAGCAGGCCGGCATCCTCGGGACGCGCCGCGGGGTCGTCGAGCACCACGGCCGATACCCGCACGTCGGCGGCGGCCTCCTCGGGCAGCAGCGATGCCCCCGCCAGGGCGGGCAGGGCCATGAGCTCAGCCAGCGTCTTGCCCGCGGTACCTGCCGCGCGACCCGACTCGGCCTTTGTGCGGGTGGTCACCGGCGAAGCATGATGCACCCCCTGCCCATGGGCAAGGGTGCGCGGGGGGTGTTGTCCACGTGGATAATGGGGGCGGAACGCTTATTGGCCCCCGCGAGGGGTCCCCGGAAGGGGCCCCGCCGTATCCTGCGCCAGCCGGTTCATCAAAGGAACCGGCGCGCAGCGCGATTCCCGGGGGCCACCCGCCCGCCCATGCGCCTCGCGCGAACGAACTCCAGGAGGATGGAACCTCACATGCCGACGCGACACAAGAACATCGGCGCCGCACAGTGGTTTGCCGACGAGGGCGCGGTCGAGACCGTCGACCTGACGCTGCCCGAGAACAACGTCTTCGGCGAGAACGTCTTCGGCCCCGCCGCCCAGCGCGCGCGCCTGCCCAAGGCCGTGTACCGCAAGCTGCAGGCAACCATCGACCGTGGTGCCGAGCTCGACGCCTCGATCGCGGACGCCGTGGCGGCGGCCATGAAGGACTGGGCCCTGGCCAAGGGGGCCACCCACTACACCCACTGGTTCCAGCCGCTCACGGGATCGACCGCCGAGAAGCACGACTCGTTCTTCGGCCCCACGGGTGAGGGCACGAGCATCGCGGAGTTCTCGGGCAAGGAGCTCATCCAGGCCGAGCCCGACGCGTCGTCGTTCCCCACCGGTGGAATCCGCGCCACGTTCGAGGCCCGCGGCTACACCGCATGGGACCCCACGAGCCCGGCGTTCATCCTCGAGAACCCGAACGGCGCCACGCTGTGCATTCCCACGGCGTTCATGTCGTGGACCGGTGAGGCGCTCGACAACAAGACCCCGCTGCTGCGCTCGATGGAGGCCCTGAGCTCGGCGGCCCTCAAGGCGCTCGACCTGTTCGGCGACCACGAGGCCCAGCGCGTGTTCACCACGGTCGGTGCCGAGCAGGAGTACTTCCTCATCGACGAGCAGTACTTCTACGAGCGCCCCGACCTCATCAACACGGGCCGCACGCTCTACGGCGCCAAGCCGCCCAAGGGCCACGAGCTCGACGACCACTACTTCGGGTCGATTCCCGAGCGCGTGCTGGCCTGCATGATGGAGGTGGAGCGCGAGCTGGCCCGCCTGGGCGTGCCGATCAAGACCCGCCACAACGAGGTGGCCCCGGCGCAGTACGAGGTGGCCCCCATCTTCGAGAGCTCGAACGTGGGTGCCGACCACCAGCACCTGGTGATGCAGACCCTGCAGAAGGTCGCGCGCCGCTACGGCCTGGTGGCCCTGCTGCACGAGAAGCCCTTCGCCGGCGTGAACGGGTCGGGCAAGCACAACAACTGGTCCATGGGCACCAGCGAGGGCCAGAACCTGCTGGAGCCGGGTGACACCCCGCACGACAACCTGCAGTTCCTGTTCTTCGCCGCAGCGGTCATCCGCGCGGTCGACAAGTACCAGGGCCTGCTGCGCGCCACGGTGGCGAACGCCGGCCAGGACCACCGCCTGGGTGCCAACGAGGCGCCGCCGGCGATCATCTCCATCTACCTGGGCGCCGAGATCCAGCGCGTGATGGAGGCCATCGGCAAGGGCAAGGCAGCCAAGTCGACGCCGCGCTCGTTCCTGGGCCTCGGCACCCCGGTGCTGCCGCCCATGCCGCTGCACGCGGGAGACCGCAACCGCACCAGCCCGTTCGCCTTCACCGGCAACAAGTTCGAGTTCCGCGCCCTCGGCGCGAACCAGGAGCTCGGCATGCCCAACACGGTGCTCAACACCATCGTGGCGGACTCGGTCGACTACATGGCCGGCGAGCTCAAGAAGAAGCTGGCCAAGCGCGGCGCCAAGCTGGAGACCGCGGTGGTCGAGGTTGTGCGCGACGTCTACAGGCAGCACGGTCGCGTGGTGTTCGACGGCGATGGCTACTCGGACGCCTGGCACAAGGAGGCCGAGAAGCGCGGCCTGCTGAACCTGCGCACCACGCCGGACGCCCTGCCGCAGTTCGTGACCCCCGCCACCGTGCAGGTGTTCACGAAGTACAAGGTGCTCGACAAGCGTGAGCTGCAGGCGCGCTACGAGGTGTACGTCGAGCAGTACATCACCAAGGTGAACATCGAGGCGGAGACCGCGGCCAACATGGCGCGCACGCTCATCCTCCCGGCCGCACTGCGCCAGATCGAGCTGTGCGACGACGCCGGCATCGACTCGCTCACCGCCGAGGTGCGCGGCATCACCGAGGCCTTCCTCGCCAAGCTGGTGGCGCTGGAGGCAGCGAACGCCAACCACCCGCACAGCGGCACGGCGATCAAGCACGCGCAGTACATGCGCGACAAGGTGCTGCCGGCGATGGACGCGGTGCGCGAGCTGGCTGACCAGCTCGAGGGCATCGTGGCCGACGACCTCTGGCCGCTGCCGAAGTACCAGGAGATGCTGTTCGTGAAGTAGGGGAGCGAATGATGTGACGCGCCGGAAGCACGAGGCGCAGACACGAGGGGTGGGGATTCCAGGTGACGACCGTTCAGAAGGGAGGAGCCTGGAGATCCCCACCCCTCGTGGCGTTGGAGCACGAGGGTCCGGTAGCGTCGCGCACATGACACGCGATGAGATCCTGGCGCTCTGCGAGGAGCGCGACATCAAGTTCATCCGGTTCTGGTTCACGGATGTGCTGGGCCAGCTCAAGAGCTTCGCCGTCACGCGCGAGGAGCTGCCCAACGCGATGGAGAACGGCATGGGCTTCGACGGCTCATCGATCACGGGCTTCAACGCGATCGAGGAGTCGGACATGATCGCCATGCCCGACCTCGACACCTTCCAGGTGCTGCCCTACCGCCCGGCCGAGCAGGGCGTGGCCCGCGTGTTCTGCGACATCCAGCTGCCCACCGGCGAGCCGTACGAGGGCGACCCCCGGCAGATCCTGCGCCGCGCCGTGGAGCGCGCGAGCCGCATGGGGTACGACCACTTCTACATCGGCCCCGAGCTGGAGTACTTCTACTTCAAGGCGAGCGACGGCACCGAGCCGCTCGACCGCGGCGGCTACTTCGACCTCACCACGCTCGACGCCGCAAGCGATCTTCGCCGCGACACCGTGCTGGCGCTCGAGGCCATGGGCATCCACGTGGAGTACTCCCACCACGAGGTGGCGCCCAGCCAGCACGAGATCGACATGCGCTACGACGACGCCCTGCGCATGGCCGACAACGTCATGACCTACCGCACGGTGGTGAAGGAGGTGGCGCACCGCCACGGGGTGTACGCCACGTTCATGCCCAAGCCGCTGGCGGGCGAGAACGGCTCGGGCATGCACACCCACCAGAGCCTGTTCCGCGGCGAGAGCAACGCCTTCTTCGACCCCGAGGATGAGTTCCTGCTCTCCACCGAGGCCAAGGCATTCATCGCCGGCCAGCTGCGCCACGCGCGCGAGCTCTCGTGCGTGTTCGCGCAGTGGGTCAACTCCTACAAGCGCCTGGTGCCGGGCTACGAGGCGCCGGTGTACATCGCGTGGAGCCGACGCAACCGGTCGGCGCTCATCCGCGTGCCGATGTACCACGTGGGCAAGGAGAGGGCCACGCGGTGCGAGCTGCGCGCGCCCGACCCCGCCTGCAACCCGTACCTCACGTTCGCCGCCCTGCTGCACGCGGGGCTCGACGGCATCGAGAAGGGCTACGAGCTGCCGGCTCCGATGGAGACCAACCTCTACGAGCTGGGGCCCGAGGAGCGCGGGCGGGTTGGCATCGAGAGCCTGCCCGAGAACCTGGGCGAGGCCATCGAGATCGGTGCGGCCAGCGAGCTGCTGCTGCGCGCCTTTGGCGAGCACACGCACAACCGGTTCGTCGAGATAAAGCGCGCGGAGTGGGAGGAGTACCGCGTGCAGCTCACGCCGTTCGAGATGGAGCGCTACCTGCCGGTTCTCTAGCCGGCCGAGGCGATGGACACCTCCGCCGCAGACGTGCCCGGCATCCCGGACTGGGCCGACACGCTCATCTGGATCGGCGCCATCGTGCTGGTGGCCGCCATCTGCATCTGGATCGTGCGCGCCGTGGAGCACCGCACGGTGACCCGGGTGATGCGCCATGGGGAGACCGTGCCGGCGCGCCAGCGCAGCACCGCCATCGGCGCGCTGGCCACGGCGGTCATCTACCTCATCATCATCGCGGCCATCGTCGCGGTGGTGGCCGCCGTCTTCGGCGTGGACAGCGTGGCCGCCATCTCGGGCTCGGCCTTCGTGCTGCTGGTGCTGGGCTTCTCGGTACAGCGGCTGCTCGCCGATGTGGTGGCGGGCTTCTTCATCCTGTTCGAGGGGCAGTTCGCCGCGGGTGACCTGGTGATGCTCGACTCCACGATCCCCATGGGCATCGTGGAGAAGGCGGGGCTGCGCGCCACGGTGCTGCGCGCCCTGAACGGCGACGTCATCTACGTGCCCAACGGGCAGATCAAGGGTGCGCAGCGGCTTCCCCATGCCATGCGCGACATCGAGATCGGCGTGCTGGTGAGCGACGTCGCGCCGGTTGCCCGCGCGGTGGCAGACGCCGCCGACCTCGTGGGGCCGGGGGGCGTGCGGTTCTCATCCGCCCCCATGGTCACG
>JBIIJJ010000090.1:0-6382 GCA_044233875.1 Miltoncostaeaceae bacterium
GGTAGTACAGGGTGGCGCGGACGCGGCGGTTGGTGGAGATGCCCTCATCCCCATCGAGTGGCAGCTTGCGGAAGATGGCCGACACGTGCTTTTCCACCGCCGAGCGCCCGGTGCTCAGGCGCTCGGCGATGCCCTCGTTGCTGAGGCCCTCTGCGACCAGCCTCAGCACGTCGCGCTCCGTGCGCGTGAGCGCACCGAGCGGATCCGGGCCGGGGTAGGCCTGCTGCATGAGCGCCTGCACGAGGCTGGGATCGATGGCGGTGCCCCCGCGGGCCACCAGCTGGATGGCGCTCACCAGTTCGCGCGGCTCGCCGATGCGGTCCTTGAGCAGGTACCCGATCCCGCGTTCGCCGTCGGAGAGCAGCCGGTGGGCCACCTCCGGCTCGGTGAACTGCGTGAGCATGATCGCCGCGAGGCCGGGCTGCGCTGCTCGTGCGCGCAGCACCACCTGCAGGCCCTCGTCGGTCATTGTGGGCGGCATGCGCAGGTCGGCGAGCAGCAGGTCCGGCTCGTGGCGCCCCACGGACGCCAGAAGCGTGTCGCGGTCGCGGGCGACGTCGACGAGGTCGATCTCCGGGGCCTCGGAGAGGATCTCCGTGAGGCCTCGTGTGAACACGGGGTTGTCGTCCCCCACGATCACCCGTGTGGGTGCGGTTGCCATGGCGCGAACCCTAAACCGCGGCGCCCATGCCAGACCCCGTCCACGCGGTGGGGTTAACCGGAGACGTTTGCGGCATGCCCCCGCGAGGCCACGCTGCGCAGGGCGTGGCCTCCCCCTGCGCCGTGCAGTCGGGCCTAGCGCGCCACTACCTGGACGTCCTTCGTGGTCGCCCGCCCGCCGGGGGACCTCACCGTGACGCGCACCCTGTACGTGCCGGCACGGGTGATGCGCAGGCCCGAGCGGGTGCGCATGAGGCCGGAGGGTGTGCTTGCGATCGTCACCCGCGAACCGCGCGGAGCCCGAAGCCCCGCGAGGGCGGTAAGGCGCGCCAGTGGCAGCACCGAGCGCACGCGCGCATTCAGGGTGGGGAGTCGGGCGGTCGCCTGCGTGGGCTTCGCCGCCGCGGGAGCGGCCGGCGCTGCCGCAGGCGGTGGGTCTGCCGGAGGAGCCGGGGCCGCCACGGGCTGCAGCACGGCGCCCGTCACCGCGATCGCGGCCGGCGGGGCCGGGGCATTGGCCGTGATGGTGAGGGTGCCGGATGCCCCCCCGGTGGCCGCGGTGAAGCGCACGGTGATGTCGCATGCCCCCGCCGGGGCGATGGCCTGGCCGGTGCATGCATCGGCAACGATCTGAAAGGCGGGGTCCGCGACCGCGAGCGCGGATACCACCAGCGGCACCGTGCCCGAACTGGTGAGGGTCACCGTGCGGTCGGCTGACGCTCCCGCCGGTACGCCGCCGAAGTCGATTGCGGTAGCGCTGGCCGCGTAGGCGGCGCCTGCGTCGGCGATGGCCGGGGTGTTCTCGGCGAAGTACTCGTGGTTGTCGGCGTTGTTCACGCTGCGCGCCGGATTGGTGGAGGCCAGGGTGGCCGCCGCCGCCTGCCCGTAGACCCAGTCGTCGGTGCCTGCGACCACGGTGAAGTGGGAGACCTCGTGGATGATCGTGCCCGCCCGGGAGTCGGTGCCCGTGGTCGTGGTGGTCCAGAAAGCGCTGCACAGGTACACCGCGTACGGCTGGTTGGGGTAGACGTAGGCAAAGACGCCGGTGCCACCGCAGTCGGCGATGGTGGCGCACGTGAACGCGATCAGCTGGCCGGACGTCACGTCATGGATGCGGTCGAAGTTCGTGGCGACGGCCTGCCACCGCGCGAGGTCGTAGGTACCGAACCACTGCGTGTAACGCGCCCCTGCCCAGTTGGCCCCGAGGTGCGCCTTGGCCTCGGCGGCATACGCGTCGGCGGCGGCGAGTCCCGCCTCCGCCTGGGCCTGCTGTCCGGATGTGCACCCCGTGTATGTGACGCCGAACGGCTGGACGCGGCCCGTCCCCTGCCACGAGGTGGCGGCCCGGCGCCCCGCCACGCGCACGCGCACGGCGTCCGATGGCCCCGCGACGGCCGGGGAGTCGAACCGGACTTCGTAGATCCCGTCCCGGGAGAAGTCCCAGGAGGAGTCGGCCGTCACGTCCCATGCGCGCGATGCGCCCGCGGGAATGCTGATCAGGTCAGTGCCCGCGGCGTCGGCGCGCTTGGCGAGCATTCCCGTGTAGGCCACCGGAGCGCCGTCGCGCGTGATGCGGAGGATCGGCGCCCTCACGCCCCGGGCGGGGGTGTCCCATGCCGCCACGGCGACGTCGCGGGCCGTCGGGTTGGCCAGGGTAACCCGGATGCTCACCGGGGCATCGGCTGACACCTCGGCCGTGGGGGACGTCACCGTGGCGCGCAGCACCGGTGCGGTATCTGCGGCGGCCATGTGGGGCGATGCCAGGGCGACGGCGGCGATGAGCGCGACCACGGCCAGGATCAGGCGCGGAGCGGTCCTCGGTCTGGACGAGGGGGGCACGTAGGCAGTCTAGGGCCCGGCCGAATCCCCGCGCGCTACGTCAGCGGCGCTTGGGCACGGCGACCTGCAGCGACTTCACCACGCCTTCGCCGTACCTGGCGGTGAGTCGCGCACCTGCGCGTGAGGTCACCAGCACGCCGGCGCTGCCACGCGCCACCTTGGCCCCGTAGAGCCTGCGCACCTTCGACACGGGGTCACCGGGCTTGAGCCCCTTGGCGGTGACCCACTGCTGCCCGGTGAGCATCGCGGCACGCACGCGCGAGGCATCCCCGCAGGGCTCTGCCCCCGATGGGGGTGAGAACGTCATGATGGCCCCCAGGCTCGCCCACGTGACCCGGCAGTTGCCGTAGGTGGCCCGCTCAGCGCCCTGCCCGTAGGCCTGCGTGGCGGCCGCGAGCGTGCCGGGCACGGCCGTCAGCCCGCCCATGCGCACGGCGCCCTTGCGCGAGACCAGCACCGGAAGCGGGCCGCTGGGCGCCCCCGAGGCCACGCTGCGAAGCGTGGTGGTGGTGGGGTCGAGCCCGTTATGGCGCAGCATCGACGCGTACAGGCCGAGGATCTTCTCGGTATACCCGCCGCCGGTGGCCCAGTTGCCGTTGCCCATGGCCTCCCACGTGGGCGCCTTGCCGTACGGCTTCACGTACGTGAAGCGCACGTCGGTGAGGGGTCGTGCGGTGCGCCTCGGGTCGGCATTGGGGTCGGCATAGGCCCACAGGTGCTGTATCTGGGCGCGCACGCCGTCGGCGGGCGTGGGGTAGATGTTGCCCCGCGAGCAGCTGTCGCAGGCGCCAAGGCCCGAGAAGTTGTTGTCGGCCGGCTTGACCATGCTGCCCTGGTAGCGGAACCACCCGGTCTCGAGGATCGACTGGGCGAAGGCGATGTCGCCGCGCACGTTCTGGGCGTTGCCCTCGTCCACGAAGATCCGCGCCAGCTCGGCGATGGGAATCGTGATGGCCGGGGTGATCTTCTGCTTCGCGAACCACGAGGCGATCTGGTCACCGCTCAGGCGCGACTGGCCCATGACCGGGGTGACCGGGCCCGTGGGCGGCGTGGTGGTCGTAGCCGGGGCCGTGCTGCCCCCGGCCGGCGCCGGGGCCTGCGACTGGGCGGCGAGGGCGGACGGCACCGCCAGTGACGCGATCGCTATGAGGGCGAGCGGGTAGCGCACGGTGGACGATGCTAGGCCAGTCGGGGGTGACCATGCGCACGACACGTTGCGGCGCTTACACGACCCTTACGCAGGTAGCCTGCTCATATGCAGGAGATTTCCCTTGCCACCGGGGCATCGATGAGGGTCACTCGCCCGGGACGCGAGTGCACCGTGCTGTGCATCAACGGGGGCGGGGCACGCCCGAGGCCCGGCAACTGGAGCCCCAGCATCGAATGGCTGGTGCAGCGCCTGGCCCCCGAGTTCGCGGATGCCGGGTTTGCCGAGGTGCGCTACCGGGTGCGCTCATGGCGCATGCTGCCGTCGTGCATCGCCGACGGCGCGGCGGCCCTCGCGGCCCTCGGGGATTCGCGCCGCGTGGTGATGGTGGGGTTCTCCATGGGTGGTGCGGTGTCGATCGCATGCTCCCGTGACGAGCGCGTGACCGACCTGGTGGCGCTGGCCCCGTGGATCCCCGATGAGATCTCCGTGGCCGGACTGGCCGGCGATCGGGTGACGATCCTGCATGGAAGCCTCGACGGCTGGGTGCCGGGCATCCCGGGCGTGCGCCCGGGCCACTCGCTGGTGGGGGCCGAGCGCATTCGCGCCGCAGGCGCCGACGTCACCTACGAGCGCATCACCGGCGCGGTTCACGGGGTGGCGCTGCGACGGGGCGACCACCTGCTGCCGTTGCCGCGTGCGGGCACCTGGCTCAGCGGCGTGCGCGACGCCCTGCGCCGGGCCGGTCTCTAGCCGGCGTCGGTCGCCGCAGTCCGACCCTTGGCCCGGCGAAGCGCCTGTCGCTGGTCGGTGGGCACCTTCACGTCCCACACCAGGCCCACCTTCTGCATGCCGAAGATGAGCGCCCACGACAGGTCGACCTGCTTCCAGTGCAGGCCGTGGCGCGCCGAGCCCGGGAACGCGTGGTGGTTGTTGTGCCACGCCTCACCGAACACCGGTAGCGCAAGTGGCCAGAAGTTGCGGCTCTCGTCGTCGGTCTCGTAGTCACGCCGGCCGAACATGTGGCAGACGGAGTTGACCGACCACGTGAGGTGGTCGAACACGAACACGCGCAGCAACCCGGCCCAGATGAAGCACTGGAAGCCCAGCCAGAGCGACCCGCCGCCCCAGGCCCAGCCGACCACGAAGGGGATGCCCAGCGACATCGCGAGCCACAGCATGTAGAGCCGGTCGAGGCGGCGGATGAGCGGGTCGGAGTAGAGGTCCTTGCCGTATCGCTCGCCGCGCTCAAGGCCCTTGGTGGTGAGCAGCCACCCCACCTGCGCATGCCAGAACCCCTTGGCCACGCCCTTCCAGCCCGGCTCATGGCCGTGGTGCGGGGAGTGGGGGTCGCCCTCCTTGTCGGAGAGCGCGTGGTGCTTGCGGTGGTCGGTGACCCACTGGGTCACCGGGCCCTGCAGTGCCATGGAGCCCGCGATGGCCCAGAAGGCCGTCATGGTGCGGGTGGTCTTGAACGCCCGGTGCGAGAAGAGGCGGTGGAATCCCACGGTGATGCCCAGGCCGCACACCACGTACATCACCGCGAACATGATGAGGTCGATCGGCCCGACTGCCACGCCCCACAGCAGGCCGGTGATCGAGAGCAGCGCGAGCGGCGGCACGATGATGGCGATGAGGGTGATGACCCTCGCCGAGGTGAGCGGCTTGTCGCGGACGGTGCCGACAAGCGGCTTACGGGCGTTTCCCGACTCGGCAGTGCTCATCGGCCGGGAAGGCTAGCCGCACCTGTCGGCGCGGCGCGCGTTCATCGGTACCGTGGGGTACGGATGGCCCGCATCGCGATCATCGGCAGCGGCATCGGCGGGCTGGGGGCGGCCTGGCTGCTGTCGCGCGCCCACGAGGTGGAGGTGTTCGAGCGCGACACGCGCATCGGCGGCCACACCCAGACCACGCGTGTCATCGGCCCCGACGGCGAGCACCTCGCCCTCGATTCGGGGTTCATCGTCCACAACGAGACCACCTATCCGCTGCTGGTGCGCATGCTGCGCGAGCTGGGGGTGGCCACGCAGCCGTCGCACATGGGGTTCTCGGTGACCTGCCGGGCGTGCGGGCTGGAGTTCTCGGGCGTGCGGCTGTGGACGCAGCCCGGCGTGTTCCTCCGGCCGGCCTTCCTGCGCATGATCCCCGACGCCCTGCGCTTCCAGCGCACCGGGGATCGCGCGCTGCTGCCCGAATACGAGGGCCTCACCCTGCGCGAGTTCGCGGCGGCCGAGGGCTACTCGCAGGCGTTCACCGATCACTACCTCGTGCCGCTCACGTCGGCCATCTGGTCGGCGGGGCTCGAGGATGCCCGGGGCTTCCCCGCGTCGTATGCCGTGGAGTTCTGGCGCAATCACGGCATCCTCGGATTCCGCCGCCTCGAGTGGCGCACCATCACCGGGGGCAGCGACACCTACGTGCGCGCCATCACGGCACCGCTCGGCGACCGCGTGCACGCCGGCCTCGGGGTCACCGAGGTACGCCGTGACGCCGACGGCGTCGACGTGCGCACCGACGACGGCCGCGTGCGGCGCTTCGACCACGTGGTGATGGCCGCGCACGCCGGGCAGTCGCTCGCGATGCTCGCCGACGCCAGCGACGAGGAGCGGCGGACCCTTTCGGCATTCCGCACCGTCGAGAGCTCCGTGAGCCTGCACGCCGACTCCTCGCTGCTGCCGCGAAGGCGCCGCGCGCGTGCGGCGTGGAACCATCACGTGGATGACTGCCACGCCCCAT
>JBIIJJ010000091.1:0-6374 GCA_044233875.1 Miltoncostaeaceae bacterium
GGCGATGTCAGTGGGCGTGGGGCCCTCTTCGGCGGCCGCGGCCAGGCCGGGTACGCCGAGCAGCAGCACGCCCGCTGCCACCAATGACGTGGTCCGGAGTGACCTCAGGCGCATGTGCGCAACTCCTTTGTCGAGTACACGGACGGGGGACCGCAGGGCCTCCCATTGCGCCGCCGAGGCTATGCGTGCCCCCGCCGGGGCTCCTTGTGCAGTGGGATGAAGTGCCGGGGCGGGCGTTCGCCCTCAGGCCAGAAGCACCGCGAGAGCGCCCGTGAGGTGGGGCGCAACGGCGTCGGCCCCTGCGAGATCCGGCGCCGCGTGCGCCCCGGTGGTCACCGCCACCACCCTCACCCCGGCCAGGCGGGCGGCGCGGATATCGCGCGGCGTATCGCCCACCACCACCACGTCGTCATCCGCGTAGGCGCGGCCGGCACGCTCGCGGGCGATGCGCACGAGGTCGGCGCGCTCCTCCGAATCGCAGCCGAAGCCACCGCCATCGCCGAAGCGATGCCCCAGGCCGGCGGCGGCCACCTTTGCCCGCCCGATCGACTGCAGGTTGCCGGTGACCAGCGCGATCTCGGCCCCCTCCACGAGCAGGCGCGCGGTCACCTCATCTGCATCCGGGGCCGCCACGGGATCGGGGTGCGCGTGCGCCGTCTCCCCATGCGCCTGTCCGGCCAGGACGATCCACTGCGGGGTCAGGCGGTCGATCTCGGCATCGTCCACGCCGTGGCCACGCAGCACCAGCCGGGCGATCTCCCGGTCGGTGCGCCCCCCGGGGTCAGTCCCCCACACATCATCCGGCTGGGCGTCCACCCCCCACACCTCGCGCATGGCGTCCACCATGGCGCGGGTGTGGCCCTCGGGCCGACCATGCAGGAGGGTCCCGTCGATGTCGAACAGCACGAGCACGGCCCTATCTTGCCGTGAGCGCGTCCTCCACTCCCGAGACCGGCTCCTCGGGCTCGGCACCGATGACCTCGATGAAGCGCTCGGGGTACCCGAACATGCCGTGCTCGGAGATATCGAGGCCCGCGAGCTCGTCCGATTCCGACGCCCGCAGGCCCACCGTCTTCGCGATGAGCTGGAACGCCAGCCAGGCCGTGACGAATGCGAAGGCGCCGATGGCTGCGAGGCCCACCAGCTGCCAGCCCAGCTGCGTGAAGCCACCGCCGTAGATCAGGCCCGGACGGCCGCCCAGTCGCTCGGCGGCCTCGGCCGTGGTGAAGATGCCGGCCGCCACCACGCCCACGATGCCACCCGTGCCGTGCCCGGCGAAGACGCCGATGGGGTCATCGATGCCACGGCGGTCGATGAGGATGACCATCGGCACCATCGCGCAGCCGGCCACCAGTCCGATCACCGCGCCGGCCCACGGCTGCACGAACGCGCATGGCCCGGCGATCGCCCCGAGTCCGGCGATTGCCCCGTTGCCCATCATGCCGATGTCGAAGGAGCCCAGCAGCCACCGGGCCACCACGACCGCCCCGAGCACGCCGAACGCGCCCGCCAGGCAGGTGACCACCACCACCTCGCCGATCGGCTTGCCGACAGCGCCCAGGAAGGATCCGGCGTTGAAGCCCATCCACCCCACCCACAGGAGCAGCACCCCGAGGATCGCCAGCGGCATCGAATGGCCGGGAATCGGCTGCGGCGTGCCGTCGCGGTACTTGCCGATGCGCGCACCCACCACGATCGCCCCGGCAAGGCCGGCGAATGCCCCCGTCACGTGCACGACCCCGGAGCCCGCGAAGTCCTGGAAGCCGTTCTCGTAGAGCCAGCCGCCGCCCCACACCCAGTGCGTGACCACCGGGTAGATGAGACCCACGAACAGCACCGCGAACGGCAGGTAGGTCACGAACCTCGCGCGGTCCAGCATGGTGCCCCACACGATCGCCAGCGCCACCGCCGCGAACATCGACTGGAAGAAGAACTTCGTCGCCTCGTCGACAGGCGAGTACGACAGCGAGGCGACCCCGCTGCCATTGCCCAACTCGAGGAACCATCCGGTGGCACCGGCGAACCCATTGCCGTCGCCGAACGCGATGGCGTACCCGACGGCCCAGAACACCACCAGCGCCAGGGCGAAGTTGACGATGATCTTGGCCGCCACCGCACCGGAGTGCTTCATGCGCGACAGGCCCATCTCCAGCGCGGCGAATCCCGCCTGCATCAGCAGCACGAGGCAGCCGGCCGTGATCACCCACACGGTGTCGATGGCGACATTGGTCACTGGGATTCTCCGGGGCCGAGGGGCGTGGCCCCGGGGATTCGGGGCGGGCAGACGCTCGCAAGCGGCGACCCGGGGGGTCATGGCCCGGGGGACAACCCCTGAGGCGTCCCCATGTACATGGGGACAACCGGCAGGTCAGCAGGCCCGCATGCGCACGGGCGCCTCGCCGGCGGGGACCGCCGAGCCGCGGATGTACCCTTCGCGCGTGAAGAGAACCGCCCTCAATCCCCTCATCGCAATCGCCCTGCTCGTTGCCCTTCCCCTCGCTGCCGGCTGCGGCGGTGACGACGGCACGGCCGGATCCACGGTGAGCACCGCGGCCACTGCAACGACGGCCGTCTCGCCGGGCTGCACCTCGGCGCTGGAGAAGGCTGACAAGGAGGCCGCCAGGGCGGAACCGGGCCCGGCACCCGAGCTCAGCCGAGCCACCATCGCGGCGCTCGACGCCTGCATGCCCGATGAGTACATCGCCGCCGCCAACGCGATCTACGCGGAGGCCGCCGGCGTCGTATTCGGGCCCCGGGACTTCATGGCCATGTGCGACGGCAACCGCACCGCCGATGGCGAGTGGCCGGCCGGCTGCGCCGAGGTGGCGACGCTCACCGAACCCCGGTGGACCGAGGCATGCGCGGCCTACATGGCCGTATGGGACAACGATGAGCCGTCCGTATGCGAGGCGCGCAAGACCTAGCGGACCGGATGGAGGATACCGGGATCGAACCGGTGACCTCCTGCTTGCAAAGCAGGCGCTCTCCCATCTGAGCTAATCCCCCGGGGCGCCGAGGACGGTACCACCCCGACGGGGCGTATCGTGAGCCCCATGTCGGATGAGGCACTGGCGCGCATCGACCAGCTGCTGCAGATGCAGCAGGATCACCACCGCGAGCTGGCGGAGCTGATCGAGCAGTACCGCGCCATGGTGTTCGAGGCCGACGAGCAGGGCCCTGAGGCGCTCCACAAGGTGGTGACGGGCCTGCCCGGCGGCAAGTACCACGTGCTCACCACCCACCTGCGCGAGACCTGGCTCGTGCTGCAGGCCGACCTCGCCCGGCTCATGCCGGAGCAGTCGGGTACCGACCGCCCCGCGGACTAGCCGATGTGCGCGGCCAGCGAGGCCGCGATGCCGGGACGGGCCCACACGTAGTCGCGCGACTCCGCGGCGGCCGGCACGCAGCGCTGGCTGTCGGTCACCAGCACGGCGGACTCCCCCATGGCCATCTTCAGCGCCATGCCCGGGGTGGGCACCACCGCAGGCCGGCCCACGGCATGCCCGAACGCCCTGGCCACATCCGCCTGCCGCATGGGCTCGGGCGCCACGTTGTTGAACGGCCCCTCCCAGCGATCGTCGGTGAGGGCCGTGATGATCATGCCCACCACGTCGTCGATATCCACCCACGGCACCCACTGGCGCCCGCCGGCGATGGGCCCCGCCATGCCCGCCTTCGCGAGCTTGGCCAGCCGGGGGATGACGCCGCCATCCTCCGCGAACACCATTCCGGTGCGCGTGATGGCCACACGCACGCCGTCGCCCGCGGCCCCCAGCGCCGCGGCCTCCCATGCGCGGGCGGTGTCGGCCAGGAACCCCTGCCCGGGGGCGGCCGCTTCGTCGAGCAGCTCATCTGCGCGGTCCCCGTAGTAGCCGGATGCGCTGCCGTTCACCAGCACGCGGGCACCCGCACCGGGGCGCAGGGCCTTGGCGATGCGCTCGGTGGTGATCACGCGGCTGTCGCGGATGACCTTCTTGCGATCCGCGCTCCAGCGGCCATCGGCCACCGAGGCGCCCGCCAGGTTCACCACCCCGTCCACGTCCGCCGCCTGCGCGGGGAAGTCATCGAAGGCGGGGTCCCACGCCACCGTGGGCACGCCATGCACGACGCCGTTCGCCCTCGAAAGCGGCACCACCTCATGCCCGCGATCGAGCAGGGCCCGGGTGAGGTGGCGGCCGATCAGGCCGGTTGCTCCGGTGACAGCGACTCTCATGCACCGATCATGGCGCGTATGGTGCCGTGACGGAACTCCCTACGGCGAGGTGTGCAGATGGCTGAGGTCATCGTTGTTCGTGATGTGGTCGTGAAGCGGCGCGGCCCGGTGGTCACGTGGCTGCTGCTGCTGGTCACCCTCGGCATCTACGGGCTGTTCCACTGGTACTACATCAACCGCGAGATGCGCGATCTCTCGGCAGCGCTCGGCCGGCCCTTCGGCAACTCGCCGGGCCTGAGCGTGCTCGCGCTCTTCCCCGGCGGCCTCCTCCTGGTGCCGGCCATCTGGACCTGGGTGACGACCGCCCGCCGCACGCGCGACCTGCGCGTGATGGCCCTCGACGGACGTCCCGGAGAGGTCACCTCAGTGGCGCTCGGAGTGCTGCTCGGCTTCATCTACGGGCTGAACCACGCCTACCTGCAGGCCTCGCTCAACAGCAGCTACGACATCATCGGGGTGACGGCGGACTAATCCGCCTGCCGGGGCGGCGGCTCGCCATGGCCGTACTCCCGCGATGCCGCGGGGTACTCCGCGAGCACGGCGGCGATTGCAGCCTCCTCGTCCGATGAGAGCGGCGCCCCGGCGAGGGCTGCGGCCCCGCGCGCCTGGGCGGCGTCGTGCGCGCCCACGATTGCCGAGGCCACCTCAGGACGCCTGAGAACCCACGCCACGGCGAGCTCTGCCACGCCGCCCGGGCGCCCCGACTCGTCGGCGATCTGCTGCATGCGGCGCATCACGGCGATGCGATCGGCGAAGTGATCGTCGGCGAAGAACTCGCTCTGGGCGCGCCAGTCGTTCGGCGGGAACGAGGTGGCCTCGTCCATCTTCCCGCTGAGCAGGCCGTGGGCCAGCGGGCCATAGGCCAGCACCCCCACCCCGTGGTCGCGGCACCAGGGCAGCTCGGCCTGCTCAACCTGCCGGCGCATCACGTGGTAGCCCGCCTGGAATGACACGAAGGGGCCGGCGGCGTTCGCCGCCTCGAGGTCCGCGAGGTCGTAGTTCGACACCCCGATCCAGCGGATCTTTCCCTCGTCGCGCATCGTGATGAGCTCGGCGAAGGTCTCGTCGGCGGCAACGCCGGCCACCGGCCAGTGCACCTGGTAGAGGTCCACGGAGTCCATCCCGAGGGCCGTGAGCGAGCGCTCGAGGGCCATGCGCAGGTACTCACCGGACGCCTCGCGCCAGATGCTCAGGCCGTCGGCGGTGACCTCCCAGGCCACGCCACCCTTGGTGGCCACGATCACGTCGTCCCCGCGCTCGCGCAGCACCTTTCCCACCACCTGCTCGGCACGCCCCTGGCCGTAGATGTCGGCCGTGTCGATCCAGTTGATGCCCGCGTCGAGCGCGGCATGGCACGCCTCCGCGCTGTCGCGGTCGTCTGCCCCGCCCCACCGGCCGCCGAACTGCCACGTGCCCAGTCCGATCACGGTGAGGTCCAGGTCGGAGTGCCCGAGTCGGCGCGTCTCCATGGCTATCCCTTCGTGACCGGGGTGAGGGCCAGGAGCAGCCCGCCATCATCGTCGTAGGCGGGGAAGATGTCGGCGACGGCCTGGCGGTCATCGCCGATGCCGTGCGGCCGGAACGTGCACGGCTGCTGCTGCACCCGCACGCCCCACTCGAGCGCCCGCGCAATGGGGTCGTCGTCCACCCCGGGGAATGCCAACCCGAGTACCTCGGACACCTCGCGGCCGATCAGATCGCCCTCGGGCCACCCCGTGGTGGCCGCAGACGCCTTGCCCGCCACGAGCACCCGCCGATCGCGATCGCAGCACAGGAGCGCGGTGGTGGGGGCCGCGTAGTAGTCGTCCATGAGTTCGAACACGAAGCCGAACCCGCACGCCGGGCATCCGCGGGGCTGGTGCCCTTCGGCGCGCTCGGAGCCGGCCACCCGGTGGGCGCAGCGTGGGCAGATGAAGACCGCCATCGACCTAGGGGCGGTACGCGCCGTCCCACGGCGAGATGTCGGCGGTACCCGGGATACGCCAGCGCCATGAGGAATGGCCGGTGGTGCCACCCGCAAGGCGCTGGATCTGCCCGACCAGCGGTACGAGGTCCATGGGCTCCACGAGCGAGCCGGGGGTCATGGGGTCGGCGGCGAACGACAGCACCTGCCCCTTGCCCACGCGCCGCAGCACGGCGGCAGGGCGCTGGTCGAGATGGG
>JBIIJJ010000092.1:0-6345 GCA_044233875.1 Miltoncostaeaceae bacterium
CTTGCGCATGGGCGTGCTCTTGCGGCACACCACGGGGCCGGTGGCCGCGTGGTCACGCGCGTTTGCGCTGCCACCCACGACCTCGGTGGTGAATCCGATGAAGCCGGTGGGTGATGATGACGACGGCGTCGAGTTGTTCCAGCCCACGTCGAAGCTATTGATCCTGCCCGTCTCCGGGTCGGCGCTGCTCACGTTGAACAAGACGAAGCGTCCCGGCGATCCTGCAAAGTCGAGGTTGATGCCCGAGCCGCCGAAGGCGACGTTCACCGAGCGGTCCTGATCCATCGTGACGCTGCAGGTGGTACCGGTGGTGCCCTTGCAGGTGCCGCCCCAGCCCGAGAGCCAACCGGTGCCATCAACGATGCGAAGGCCCAGGAGCCAGCCGAAACTGCGCCAGAGGGACGCTGACGGCAGTGCCGTGAGGGTCACCTTTGTGCCGGTCGGATAGGCGGTGGAGCAGGAGGTGCCGGTCGAGATCTCCGGTACCCACGGTGCATCGAGGAGGGCCCTCTTGTCCGGCACCTGGACGGGGATCGTCCGGGTGCCGCAGTAGATGCCGCCGGCGTAGCCGGAGTTGAGGACGGGCTCTTTGGTGGTGGGCGTGCCCTTGTTGGCGAACGCACCGGTGTCGCTCTGGGTGGCGCCGTACTGGGCGTCACCGCGGGCCATCAGCCCGGCGATGTTCTTCACCGTGAGCGTGCGGTACACGATGAAGGTGAACGCCTTGGCTGACGTGGCGGTGCCCCCGGGAGCGGTGACCGCAACGTCCGCTGCTCCGGCCGTACGCGCGGGCGTGGTGGCCGTGATGGACGTCGCGCTGTTCACCGTGAACGCACTGGCGGCGGTGCCGCCGAACGACACCGCGGTCGCCCCGGTGAAGTTGGTGCCGGTGAGGGTCACGGAAGTGCCACCGGTGGTGGGGCCGGTGGCGGGGGAGACCGCGGTGATCGTGGGCGCCGTGAGCGGTGCCTCGTAGGTGAATCCGTTGGCAAGTGATGCGATGACGGGGGGCGTGCGGATGGACTCGTAGATGTCCACGGTCACAGGCCCGGCCGCATGTGGCGGGGCGATGGCCCGGAACTCCGTGCCGTACTGCACCACGGTGGTGTCGGCCTCGACTCCGTCGAACCTCACCACCAGCTGGCCCGCGCCGGAGAGACCGGTGCCCCGCACCGTCACGGCGGTGCCGCCTGCGGTCGGGCCGCTCGACGGCGTGACGCTGGTGATGGTGCCGGTTATGAGGCTGGCCGCAGCCACCGGGGCCAGCGCGAGCATCGCGACGAGCGCGAGGACCAAGCGGGGCATCAGGGCGAGGCGCATGGGGTTGAAGACCATACGCCTGCCGGCGAAGCGGGGTCCGGTGGTCCCCCTGCTACCCGCCGCGCAGCATGCGCCGGGCCACCTTGCCCGATGCCAGGCGCGGCAGCTCATCGCGCCACTCGATCACCGATGGGGCGGCGTAGGCGCCCAGCGCGTGGGCCACGGCCTGGCGTATGTCGTGTTCTGCCGCGTCGGTGTCTGTGCCATCCCGCGGCACGATCACCGCCACCACGCGCATCAGTCCCTTTTCGTCGGCCCTGCCCACCACCGCCACCTCGGCCACCGCCGGGTGGTCGTGGATGACCCCCTCCACCTGCACGGGGCTCACGAACTTGGCATCCACCTTGAACAGATCATCGGCGCGGCCGACGTGGCGGAACACGCCGTCCTCCTCCACGAGCATGTCGCTCATGCGCACCCACTCGCCGTGAAGGAGGTCGCGGCTGAGGTCGGCGCGGCGCCAGTAGCCCGAGGTGTTGCTCTCCGAGCGAATCCACAGCTGGCCCGGGGTGCCCGGCTCCACCGGTTGGCCGTCCTCATCGCGCAGCGATACCTCGGCGCCGGGAACGGGGTGTCCCAGGCGGCCGGGCAGGTCGTCGCCGGGGCGGGTGGACAGCACGATGTTCGAGGCCTCGGAGCAGCCGAAGCCCTCCAGCACGTCGAGGCCGGGGATGACCTCGCGAAGGCGCGTGAGCACGGGGCCGGGAAGGGAGTCGCCGCTCGACACGCCCAGGCGCACCGAGGTGATGGCGTCGGCCTGGTCGGGGTGGCGCGAGAGGAACTCGGTGATCTGCGCCCAGAAGGTGGGCACGCCCGAGAGCACGGTCACCCCGTGGTCGCGGCAGGCGTGGATGACCGTGCGCACGTTGGGCTTGGTGCGGGTGTGCACCACGTGCGCGCCGCGGCCGAGGGGCCGGAAGAACCCGTTGCCGAAGCCCAGCGACGTGTACCCGCGCGATACCGCGTGGCAGGTGTCGCCGGGGCCGAGGGAGAGCACGTCCTTCGAGTAGCCCTCCACCGATGTCCGCATGTCGCGGTGGGCGTGCATGGCGCCCTTGGGCGTGCCGGTCGATCCCGACGAGTAGACGATGTACGCGAGGTCGTCGGGGTGCACGGGCGTGATGGGTGCGGGCTCCGCGGTGTCGAGGGCGCCCGGGTGCAGCACGCGCCACGGCCCGCCCGGGACGTCGTCGTCGGCCACCACGATGGTGACCGCGGCGTCGTCGAGCACCTGGCCCAAAAGTTCGGGGTCCATCGCGGGGTCGAGGGGAATGGCCACCCCGCCCGCTGCCGCGATTCCCAGCACCGCCTGCACCCAGTGCCGGCCGTCGCGATTGACCACGGCCACGTGCTGCCCGCGCCTGAGCCCGGCAGCACGAAGTGCCCCGGCCGCCCGCCGCATGGCAAGCGAGAGCTCATCGAAGCTCCAGGTGCCCTCCTCATCGCTGACGGCGGGATCACCCCCTCGCCCATCCCGCCGGTGCCGCTCCACAAGAAGGTCCACGAGGTTCGCGGTGTCTGACCCCGCACGGTGTCTGACCCCGCCCGGTGCGTCGCTATGCATCACCTCGGCGAGGGCGTCCAGGGCCTCCAGCGGGACCCGGTTGGGGAGCACCAGCACGGCATCGGTGGCGCCGGCGTCGGCGAAGCGGGCCAGTTCGGCCGCGATCTCCTCGGGGCTGGCGGCGAGGCCGCGGGAGGGCAGCCACTTGAGGAACGACTTCGGCTTGTTGCCAAGCGCCTCGGCCTCCGGCGCGATCCACTCCAGGGCCTCGTCCTCGCTTCGAACGGGCAGCGCGTAGATGTACACCGCCACGCGCATGGGGTCGCTGATACCGGCCTCGTCTCTGGCGGCCTGCGCGATGGCGATGCGGGCGCGCAGGTCGTCGGGCTCGAGGAAGGCGGCGAACAGGCCATCGGCCCGCGTGCCGGCGATCTGCAGCAGGCGCTTCTTGTGCGCCGCCATGAGGATGGGCGGCCTGGGAGACGAGATGAGCGGCGGGTTGCACGGGGCGTCATCGAGCAGGCCGTCGAGCGTGGCCCCGTCGGGATTGGCCCACATGGCCTCGATCACGTCGAGCGCCTGAAGGAGGCCGGCAGTGCGCTGCTTCGGCTCGGGGAAGGGGTAGCAGTAGGCACGGTGCTCGCCCTCATCCGACCCCGTGCCGATGCCCAGCACCAGGCGCCCGCCCGAGATGACGTCGATGACCGAGGCCATCTTGGCCGCGAGGGCGGCGGGCCGGTACGACGCCGACATCACCGCGGTGCCCAACTGGATGCGGTCGGTCACCGCGGCCACGGCCGCCAGGCCCGTGAACACGTCGAACGCCGGGTCGCGGTGAAGGCGCCCGGGGGTCCACAGGTGGTCGTTCAGCCAGGCCGAGGCGAAGCCCAGCGATTCCACCCGGATGGCGGCATCGCGCAGATGCGGCCACGTGGATGCGTACTGCGGAAGCCGGACCCCGACCGCGAGGCCGGGGCCATCAGCCCGGGTCATCCCCCGAGGACCAGCACCACGTCGACGTCGGGCTGCACCGTGACCGCCGCGGACTCGATGCCGCTGCCGGTGGTGAGTGGCTCCTCACTCTGCGCGCCGAGGTCGGCCGCCACCTGCTTGGCAGCGGCTTCCTCGCCGGTGCGGTAGTAGGCCACGGTGGTGGCCTGCGTCTCGGGTGCGTCACCCTTGCCCACGTTGACGTAGCCGATGGACTCGGCCTGCGTCTGGGTGTTGCCGGCCAGCCCGGAGGTCTCGGTGCCGTTGAGCACGACCAGGTTGATCTGGTCACGCGACGGGGCGCCCTCGATCGTGGAGCCGGTCGTGCCGGTGGTGCCGGTCGTACCCGTGGTGTCCGTGGTGGCGGTGGTACCGGTGGTGTCGAAGGTGGTGGACGTTCCGGTGGTGGCGACGCTCGACACCGTGGCGGTGGTCTGCACGGCGTCAGCCACGGTGGGGAGTACGACGCCCCCGCCATCGCCACGGGCAAACCACCCGACGACGAAGCCGATCACGATGCACGCGACAGCCAGCAGAACGGGGCGTGCCCACGCGTTTGCGCTGCCCCCCGACGATCCGGATCCGGTTCCCATAGTGACGGCACTGTAGCGGCACGGCTCGGCGGAAGGCGCCCGCGCACCCCGTGGGATGGGCGACGCCGGGACCGGCTGCTATGGTCCCGCCCGGTTCACGGGCCGTCCGGCGCCTCCTATGAGCGCCACGCCGACCGCCTCCTGAGCCCCTTTAGACCGCATCGGCCCAGCCGGGGCCTGCCGCGCATGCACATGTCATGCGCTGAGAGGTGCGAGATGGCATGAGCACGTCCATGGAGACCACCGAGACGCTTGGCCCCGCCGAGCGCCTCGAGGCCGCGCTGGCCGATCCGGCCGCGTGGTGGCCCGACGTGGTGCTGCGTGAGCACCAGATCGAGGCCCTCGATGAGCTCGCGGTGCGACTGCGCGCCGGCGACTCCCGCACCTGGGTGGATGCCCCCACCGGCTCGGGCAAGACCATCACCTTCTGCGCCCTGGCCGCGGCGCTCGACGGCTCGGCCGTCATCCTCGTGCCCCGACGCAACCTGGCCGAGCAGACGGCCACGGCGCTCTCCACCTTCTTCCCCCAGGTGGACTTCACGGTCGACGGCGTCGGCTCCATCGGCCGGTCGGGAGTGGCCATCTGCACATATCAGGCGGCGCTCAGGAATCAGGACGAGGCCGACTGGGATTCCGTGACGCTGCTTGTGTGCGACGAGGCCCACACCACCCTGGGCGCCCAGACCCGCAAGATGATCGACCGCGCGGCCGACGCCGTGGTGGTGGGCTTCACCGCCACCCCGGCCACCACCACCGGCCACGTGGAGCAGGTGTTCGGCCCCGTTGCCGCCACGCTCGACCGCCAGTCGGCGATTGACCGCGGCATCCTGTGCCCGCTGCGGTCGCTGCGCGTGGAGCGCGCGGTGGACCTCTCCGACGTCACCCGCGTGCGCGGCGACTTCGACCAGGCCAGCCTGGGTCGCGCCCTCGACCGCGCCCTGTGGCATCGCGCGTGCGCCGAGGTGTGGGCCGAGCACTTCATGCCGCTTGGCCTCGCGGGCGTGGCGTACACGGCCACCGTTGCCCAGGCGCATGCCCTGGCCGATGAGATGACAGAGCGCGGGGTGAAGGCCGCCGCGGTATCGGGGCAGACCCAGACCCGCGATCTCCAGAGGATCCTGAAGGAGTTCGGCGCCGGCACGATCGACGTGCTCTGCAACGCCGACCTGCTCACCGAGGGCTGGGACGAGACCCGCGCCTCGGTGGTGATGCACCTCGCGCCCACCACCAGCGAGCGCGTGTTCGTGCAGCGCCTGGGCCGCGTGATGCGCCCGGCCCCCGAGAAGGAGGCCGTGTCGGTGGAGTTCCTGCCGGCGGGCGATCCCATGGGCGTGCAGACCAGCCACGACCTGTTCGGCATGGGCTGGTACAAGCCACTCGGCCGGGTGGCGGGCCCGCCCGAGGGTGGCGAGCGCGGCAAGCTGGCGCGCGCTGCCGAGATACTCGCGCAGCAGGACGGCGGCAAGGCCAGCCTGGTGAACCCGGGCGCCGCGCCATCCACGCTCGTGGCCGGCTTCCAGGACGGTGGCTGGCGCGACGCCGACCCCTCGCAGATTCCCGTTGGCGTGATGGAGGAGTGGGTCGAGGCCGCCGCCCGCGACACCGACTGGCAGGAGGTTGCCGATCAGCTGGCCGCGGGCATCGACCCCCTGGGCGCCCATGCATGGTGGGCGCTGTCGGGCGTGGTCGCGCGCAAGGCCGAGAACGGCGACGAGCAGCCCCTCTGGCGCGCGTGGGCACTGGCCCTGTTGGTGCAGCCTGACCTGCGCCAGGCCCTGCCCGCCGACGCCCCCCGCGCGGTGCTCGACCGCCTGCGCATGACGGCACGTGAGCGCATCCGTGCCCTGTGGTTCCACGCCGACCAGGCCGGCAAGTGGGAGAACGTGGCATCGCTCGAGCAGCAGGGCCGCTCGGCCGAGCGCCGCCGTCGCTGGTCGG
>JBIIJJ010000006.1:0-23291 GCA_044233875.1 Miltoncostaeaceae bacterium
GCTGCGGTGGTGGCTGCGGAGCCGGCACCGGCAGCCGAGGAACCCGTCGCGCCCGAGGCGGCCCCCGAGGCCGCGGAGGCCGCGGCCCCTGCCTCGCCACAGCAGACGGCCCGCCAGGCAGCAGATGCCAAGGCAGCGGAGAAGGCGGCGCGCAAGGCCCGCGAGCAGAAGGACCGCGAGGCCTCGCCAGCGGGTGGCGCCGACGACGATGGCGGCGGCCGTGGCCTGGTGATGGGGGCAGTTGCCATCGTGATCATCGCCCTCGTCGCGGCGGGCGGCTGGTACCTGTTCATCCGCGATGACGGGGGCGCGTCACAGGCGCCGGTCCAGCAGGGCACCACGGCCACGGTGGCCGACACCGGGGAGGTGCCGGAGGACGTGCCGCCGCTCGCGAACAAGGCCGCCTACACCGTGGCCGTGCTCAACGCGAGCAACGTCACCGGGGCGGCCGCCAACAAGGTGGCGCCCAAGGTGCAGGCCGACGGCTACACGCTGGGAGTGGTGGACAACGCGGCCAAGCAGGGCCTCGCCACATCCCAGGTGCAGTACGTGAAGGGCCGCAAGGAGGTGGGCTGGAACCTCGCAAAGGATCTCGGCATCACCACCGCCGTTCCCGTCGACTCCCTCGCCGAGGGTCGCATCGGCACCGCCGACGCGGTGGTCATCGTCGGCAAGGACCTGGCGAACTAAGGCGCTCCGCAGCCGCCCCCGCCCGGGGTGCGCTGCTCGATCACGCTGCCGGCCCCGAGCCGCCCGCGCCACTTGCCGGGCACCTCGCGCCCGTCGATGAGCGTGGCGCCCTGCATGCCATCCGCTCCGCCGCTGCGGCCCGCGGGCGCGCTGCGGCGGCGCTCGGCGATGAGGGACACCTCGGCATCCTCCAGCAGCCGGATGGCGCGGACAACGCCGTCGCCCCCCCGATGGGCGCCCACCCCGCCGGAATCCCTGCGTACCGCATAGCGCTCCACGCGAACGGGCATGGCGAGCTCCAGCGACTCCACCGGGGTGTTCAGGGTGTTGCTCATCGCCACGTGCACCGCGGAGGGGCCGTCGGCGTGGGTGGATGCGCCCTGGCCCCCGCCGAGCGTCTCGAAGTAGACGCGGTCGCGGAACCCGAGCGTGAGGTTGTTCATCGTGCCCTGCCCCTGGGCGGGCACCGCGCATGCCCCTGAGAGCGCCCCCAGCACGGCGTCGGCGATACGGCTGGATGCCTCCACGTTGCCGGCGGCCACCGCGCTGCCGCGCGGGGCATTGACGATGGAGCCCTCGGGTGCAGTGATGCTGATGGGCGCATATGCGCCGCCCGATGCGGGGATATCCGGATCGGTGGCAACGCGCACGGCAAAGAACACGCATGACCGGGTGACGGCGATGGGGCAGTTGAGGTTGCCGGGGCCGGCGGGATCGGTGCCCGTGAAGTCCACATGGAGGCTGTCGCCATCAACGCGCACCTCGACGCGGATGACGATGTCGTCATCGGTCACCCCGTCGCCCTCGATGGCCTCCTCGTGCGTCCACCTGCCGTCCGGCATGGCGGTGATGCCGGCCCGCGTGCGTCGCTCGCCGTACGCGAGAAGATCGCGTATGGCGCCGGTGATGCGCCCTGGACCACCCCTCATGACCGACATCTCGGCAAGTCTCGCCGCGGCGAGGTCGTGGGATGCGATCTGCGCGGAGAGGTCGCCGTGCCGCTCGTGCGGCGTGCGTGAGTTGGCCACGATGATGGCCATCACGGACGGGTCGATGCCGTCGGGGCCTGCGAGCCGCACCGGGGGAATGACCAGGCCCTCCTGCAGCAGTTCGCGGGCACCTGCCGGCATGGAGCCGGGCGTCATGCCGCCGACATCCGCATGGTGGGCGCGGGTCACGGCGTGCGCCACGATCACCCCGTCGACCTCCACGGGTGACACGATCGTGAGGTCGGGCAGGTGCGTGCCGCCGGTGAAGGGGTCGTTCACGATCCAGGCCTCGCCGGGCACGGCTCCCGCGCGCATCACGGCCTGCACGGCTTCGGGCATGGCCCCGAGGTGAACGGGGATGGAGTCGGCCTGGGCCACCATGTGGCCGTGGGCGTCGAACAGTGCCGTGCTGCAGTCGCGGCGCTCCTTGATGGTGACGCTGAAGGCCGATCGCACGAGGGCGGCCTGCATCTCCTCCGCGATCGCCGTGAGCGCGGCGCCCCACACGCGCAGTCCGATGGGGTCGAGGTGGTCGCTCATGTGCGCTCCATGCGAACGGTGCCGCCATCGTGCACCCGCGCGGTCCAGCCGGGGGCGACCCAGCATGTGCTGCCGGCCATCGGCAGGCCCACCGGGCCCATGTGGGTCGACACCGGCTCGCCCCCCGCGTGCAGGTCGACATCCGGCCCATCGGTAACGGCTGCCACGCGTACCGCCACGGCCTCGACCGGCGCGTCGGGCATGGCGCGGCCGGCGGTCCTCGCATGGGCATCGTGAAATGCGCTGGCGAGGGCCATCTCCGGCGCGGAGGGGTCCCAGGGCACCGTGAGGGAGTGGCTCTGGCCCACATACCGGCAGTCGGCCGCCACCTCGATGCGTGCACCGGGCAGCTCGACCGCAGCCCGGTCGATCAGCGCACGCACGGCGTCTCCCAGGCCCGAACCCGGTGCCACCGGCAGCAGCACGCCCTGTACGTGGTCGCGGCGCTCGCCCGCAACCACCATGCCCAGTGCCGCCAGCACCCCCGCGGTCGCAGGGCACGTGATGCGGTTCATCCCCAGGCCCTCGGCCACCGCGCAGGCATGCAGTGGCCCGGCGCCCCCGAGCGCGATCAGCACTCCACCCCGCGGGTCGATGCCGCGCTCCACGCTCACCACGTGCAGGGCGGACACCATCTCCTGAACCGCCACGTCGAGGATGCCCCGTGCGCAGTCATCCCGTGACAGGCCGAGGTCGGCCGCCAGGGCGTCGACCGCGCGCTCGGCGGGGCCGCGGTCGAGGGCGATGGTGTCGCCGAGGCCGAGCTCGCCGGAGAGGCGCCCCAGCACCACGTTGGCATCCGTGACCGTTGCCTGGCCGCCACCCCGCCCGTATGCCGCGGGCCCCGGCTCGGCACCGGCAGAGCGTGGGCCCACGCGCAGGGCCCCGCCCGCGTCGGCCCACGCGATGCTCCCCCCACCTGCCGACACCGTCTCGATGTCGAGCATCGGCAGGTGAACCGGGTGCCCTGCCACCACGCTGCCACGGGCGCGTCCGGGAACGCCGTGCTCGATCAGCGCCACGTCGCATGAGGTGCCACCCATGTCGAATGCGAGCGCGACGGCTGCACCCTCCACGCGCGCCACGTCGGCGGCGCCCACCACGGCGCCCGCGGGCCCGGACAGCACCGTTCGCGAGGCGTGCATCGCGGCATCCGCAAGGGGCATCACGCCCCCGCTCGACTGCATGATCACCGGCTCGGGCAGGCCCGCCGCCTGCGCGCGGGTGCCGAGCGCGGCCAGGTAGTCGGCCAGCACGGGAGTGAGGTACGCATCGAGTGCGGTGGTGGCGATGCGCTCGTACTCACGCACCTCGGGGAGCACGTCGCTCGACGCGCACACATGCACCCCGGGCAGCTCGTGGCGCAGGCGCGTGGCGATGGCCTGCTCGTGCGCAGGGTGCGCGTAGGAGAACAGCAGCCCCACCGCCACCGCGTCGGGATCGGTGGCACGGACCCGGCTCACCACGTCGTCGAGGGCGTCCTGTGAGAGGGGCGTCACGACACCGGCGGGCCCCATCCGCTCGCGAGCGGGTACGACGCGTGAGGCGGGGACGAGCGGCGCCGGGTGGTGCTGGTCGAGGCGGTAGAGAGATGCCCTGTCCTGCCGCCGCAGCTCGAGGACGTCCTCGAGGCCATCGGTTGCCACGAGCGCCGTGCGCGCGCCGGTGCCCTCGAGCATGGCGTTGGTGCCCACGGTCATGCCATGGGCGATGCGCGTCACCCCGTCCGGCGCGAGGCCGGCGGCCTGCAGGGCGGCGAGCACCGCCCTCACCACGCCGTCCCCCTGATCGGCAGGTGTGGTGGGAACCTTGGCCGTGTGCACGGTGCCACCCGCCACCACCACGGCGTCGGTGAAGGTTCCGCCGACGTCCACGCCGACCAGCGCGAGGGGGGGTTCCCCCATGGTGGGATCTACCATGGCGATGCAATCTAACCCCGACCCGGGAGCCCCGTCCTGAGGCGCCATGCCCTCACCACTGCCGCACTGATACTGGCGCCCGCGCTGGCGGCCGCGCAGCCGGCACCACCACCGGTGGGTCCCGCGCGTGCGGTGGCCGATGTTCCGGGCGGGGACCTCTCCGGAGGTCTTGCGGGCTGGGGCGCCGTCGGGCCATCTCTTGCACTGGTGGGCGGCCCCCTCATCGAGGCATCCGACAACACCACCGTGCTCAGCCCGCCGTTCACCGTGCCGCCCACGGGGCAGGACCTGCCGGTGGTGCTCGGCGTCCCGGGTGCGAATGCGGTGCTGCAGGTGAGCGCCCGACCGGTGGAGGGGGGTGCTGATGTCCCGCTCGCCACCATCGTGCCGGACCGCGCCGTACGTGAATGGCAGGTGGGGGTGGGGGCCGTGCGCGGTCGCACCGTGCGCCTGGTGATCGACCCGGTCACCTCCCTCGGTCGCCGGCTCTACGTGCGGTCGGTGGGCCCGGTGCGCGAGGTGCTGCCGGGGTGGGAGGTCAGCCGCGGGCTGCCACTCGTTGCACGGGCCTGGGGCCGCGAGGCCATCGGCGTCGTCGATGAGGTGCTCATCGCGCGCACGCCCGTGGTGGGCGTGCCGCCCGGCACGCGGTTTCTCGGGCTGATGGTGAGGGGCAGCGGCTCGGTTCGCGCGAGCGTCGGCGCCCGCAGCGCCCGCGCCACCGCGACCACCGGCAGGTGGACCGCCCTGCGCGTGCCCGTGCGCGGCACCTCAGCCCGCATGTCGGTTGCCGTCACGCCTGCGCAGGGGGATCGCATCGTGGTATCCGGTGTCGCAACGCCGGTGCGCACGGTCGTGGTGCGCGTGGTGTCGGTGAGCCTGGTCGGCGGGCGTGCCGTCGTGCGCGCCACCGTTGGTCCCGACGCTGTGGGCATGCTGGCCGAGGTGCGCCAGGGCGCGCGCGTGATCGGCCGGGGCACCGTGGGGCGTGATGGCGCCCTGACGGTGAGGGCCCGCGGTACCGGGGCAGCCCGCTTGGTGCTGCTGGACGACGCCGCGCACATCGGCACGAGCGTGCCGGTCACCCTTCCCGGCTAGGAGTCCACCTGCCGCGGATACGCGCCGGGCCACTGCGCCACCAGGGTGCGGGCCTGTGCGAGGGCCTCCGACTTGGTGGAGAAGGTGCCCGAGAACACCACCCAGTAGCCGGGGTTGAGCGGTGGGTGATCGGTGCTCCACAGCACGCCCGACGGCTGTCCCTGCGACGCGAGCGTGCTGGCGCTCGCGCGCGCGTCTGCCTCGTTGCGCACGCTCGACACGATGGCGGTCCAGCCCGACGTACCGGCCGGCCAGTCGTCGGTGCCGGAGCCACCGGTTCCGGGGTCCACCGTGCCGCCATCGGTGGGGAACTCGCTGGTCGTCTGGCCACCTGCCGGGCCGGTCTCGGTGATGAGGCCCGAGTCGGGCATGGTGGCCGTGGTGTCGATGGGCAACTGCGACGTGGTGTCGGTGGTGGGCGTGGTGAACGTGGTGTCCGCCGGCAGCGTTCCGGTGGTGGAGATGGTGTCCCCCGGAAGGCTGGAGTCGGTCAGCGTGGTGGGCGTGGTCGTGGTGGGCACCGTGATGATGCTCGGCACGCTGGGGCGGCTGACCATCTCGGTGCCGGGCGTGCCGTCGTCCTGCGATGCCACGTAGGCGAGCGCACCGGCTCCCGCTCCGAGGATGGCCAGGCCAAGTGCGACGGCTGCGAGGCCCCCGGTGCCACGCCTCAGGCGTGGGGCGAGTGGCGTGGGGGACCCGCACTCGAGGCAGTACGTCTGGCCGGGGTCGAGTTCCGCGCCGCAGACCGAGCAGGTCGACGGCTCGGGCGGCGGGGAATCCACCACGGGCCCGCTTGCGGGCTCGGGATGCGGCGGAGGGGGACCGGGGTACGGACTCTCGGGCATCAGCGGTCGCCCTCGACCGGCGGGATCACCTGGGTCTGGCCGGCCTCGTCAGGCGCCTCGA
This sequence comes from Miltoncostaeaceae bacterium, assembly GCA_044233875.1. Lineage (GTDB taxonomy): Bacteria > Actinomycetota > Thermoleophilia > Miltoncostaeales > Miltoncostaeaceae > SYFI01. The sequence goes on from JBIIJJ010000006.1 coordinate 6,146, forward strand.
TGATCACCGATGTCACCTGCTCCTCGATGACCACTTGCTCCTCGATGACCACCTGCGTCGGCTGGTCGCCCTCGGCCGTGGCCGGGGCCGCTGCACCATCTGCCTCCTGCTGCAGCGGGGTGCCGCACGCCGCACAGAAGTTGGCTCCGGCTCTCGAGCGCGTGCCGCAGTTCGGGCACGTCACCGAGGCCCCGCGACCGGCCTGCCTGCGCTCCTGGCGCGCCTGCTTGATCTCGTCGAGGCGGCCTCCGAGCTCATCGATCTGGCCGCGCAGGTCGGTTACCTCCGCCGCGCGCCTGCGCAGCACGTCCTCTGCCAGCAGGCCACGCCCATGAAGCTCCATGGCCAGCCCGCCGAGGTCGAAGATGGCCTGCTCATAGGCACCCAGCAGCTGCCGCCGCCTGCGGCGCAGCACACCGGGACGCACGCGCTCATCGGCGGTGGGCTGCATCTCCACGACCGCCTCCGGCTCGGACCCGGCGGTCGCCGGCGCGGCCTCGGCGGTGGCCTTCTTGCGCAGGAAGATGAGTCGCTTCTGCGTGGGGGCCTGTGCGGCGGCCTGTGCGTCGCCCGGGTCGGGCGTTTCGGGTGCGGGCTCTGTCATCGCTCGGGGGCATGGTAACGGCGTGGTCCGGACGCCCGGCCGCCGCGGTTACAGAGGCGTCACGGCCACATGTTGCGCGCGCATTGACGGGCGGGCGCACCCTCCGCTAGGGTCTCAAACGCTTTACGCATCAAGAGCGGTGGAGGGACATGGCCCTTTGAAGCCGCGGCAACCAGCGCATTCGCGCCAGGTGCCAATTCCAACAGGCATTCGTGCCTGGGAGATGCACGCGGGCATGGCTTCGGATACCCGAAGCACCCTCGGACTCCCGGCGACGAAAGGAGAACGAGGATGGCAGAGGTAACGGGACGGGCTACCGGAGCGCGCGGCCTGCGATGCAAGGAATGCGGCGAGGAACTGCCGCTCGGGGCGTCGTACGCCTGCGAGTTCTGCTTCGGCCCGCTCGAGGTGGTGTACGACCGCGACGCCCTGCGCCGCACCGTCACCCGCGAGTCGATCGAGGCCGGCCCACCGTCGATCTGGCGCTACGCCGATCTCCTGCCGTGCGCGCCGGAGGACCCCACCGCCGGCCTGCCCGTCGGGCTCAGCCCGCTCGTGCGCGCCCCGCGCCTGGCGGAGCGCCTGGGGCTGGGCGAGGTGTGGGTGAAGAACGAGACCGCGAACCCCACGCACTCCTTCAAGGACCGCGTCGTGAGCGTGGCCCTCCAGAAGGCCCGTGAGCTCGGCTACGAGGTGGCTGCCTGCGCGTCAACGGGCAACCTGGCCCAGTCGGTAGCGGCCCACGCTGCGGCTGCGGGCATGAAGTCGTACGTGTTCGTGCCCGCCGACCTCGAGCACCAGAAGATCGTGGCCACCGGCATCTACGGCTGCACGCTCGTGGCCGTGGACGGCAACTACGACGACGTCAACCGCCTCTGCATGGAGCTCGCGGCCGACCGCCCGTGGGCGTTCGTGAACGTGAACGTGCGGCCCTACTACAGCGAGGGCTCCAAGACTCTTGCCTACGAGACGGCCGAGCAGCTCGGGTGGACGCTGCCCGACCGCTGCGTGGTGCCCATCGCCTCGGGCTCGCTCTACACCAAGATCCATCGCGGCTTCGGCGAGTTGCTCGACCTGGGCCTTGTGGAGGGCAGCGTGCCCAAGATGAACGGCGCTCAGGCGCAGGGGTGCGGCCCCGTGGCGGCCGCCTACGAGGCCGGACTCGACTTCGTGGCGCCGGTGAGGCCGGAGACCATCGCCAAGAGCCTCGCCATCGGCAACCCCGCAGACGGCCTGTTCGCGCTCGACGTGGCGCGCGGCACCGGCGGCAGCATCGATGCCGTGTCCGAGCAGGAGATCACCGATGGCATCGCGTTGCTCGCCGAGACCACGGGAATCTTCACCGAGACCGCCGGCGGCGTGACCACTGCGGTGCTCAAGCGCCTTGCCGACCGCGGCGAGATCGGCCCCGACGAGCGCGTGGTCATCTACATCACCGGTGACGGCCTCAAGACGCTCGACGCCGTCGCCGAGCGCGTGGAGCCCGTGACCATCCGGCCCACGGTCGCCGACTTCGAGGCGGCCGTCCAGGGCACCACCGCATCCCCTCTGGAGGCTTCCCGATGAGCGTGACCGTTCGCATCCCGTCGCCGCTTCGCCCGCTCACCGGCGGGGCCGGCACGGTGGAGTGCCAGCCCGGCACGGTTGGCACGATCATCGACCAGCTCGAGTCGGCCCACCCGGGCTTCAAGGAGCGGGTCACCCAGGATGGCGCGCTGCGCAGGTTCGTGAACGTCTTCGTGGCCGGGCAGGACGTGCGGTTCGAGAACGGCATCGACACCGAGGTCGCGGACGGCCAGGAGGTCACGATCCTCCCGGCCGTGGCAGGGGGCTGACGGCCTCGCAGTCGGTCTTCGTCACGGGGGGCTCCGGCCTCGTCGGCGCCCCCCTCGTGGACCTTCTCGTGGAGCGGGGCATCACGGTGACCGCCCTCGCGAGGTCCGACGCCGCCGCGCATGCCCTGCGTGAGCGGGGTGCCTCCGTGGTGCGTGGCGACCTTTCACAGCCCGCGGCCTGGCAGGGGGCTGCGGCCTCCGCCGATGTGATCTTCCATGCGGGCCAGCCGCGCATGGTGCCGCCGCTGCGCGGGCGGCACGTGAAGCGGCTCGTGCGGCAGTCGCGGGGCGCGGCAGAGGCCCTCGCGGGCGCGCTCGGGCCGGACGCCACGGTGGTGATGGCCTCATGCGGCCTCGGGGCAGAGGGCGCCCCCCTGCGAATCGCCGAGCCGTCCCAGGAGGCCGAGCGTGCACTGTCGGGCCCGGGGCTGCGCGTGGTTCGCATTCCGTGGGCATACGGCCCGGGCGGGTTCATCCGCGACATCGCGCGCGGCCTGCAGATGGGCCGCATGCGCATCGTCGGCCCGGGTGGCAACCGCATCGCGCTGGTGGGGGCACGCGATGCCGCAGCCGCATTGCTGGCGGCCGCCGATGCGCCGCCCGGGCGCTACGGCATCGAGGAGGCCGACGCGCCGACCCAGGTGGAGTTCATCCACCACCTCTGCGCGGGCCGGGGCGCGACGCGGCCCGATCACCTGCCGCCGCGCATGGCGTCGCTCTCGATGGGGGGCGTGGTGGTCGAGGCGCTCATGGCCGATCAACGGGTGCCCGGGGGTCCGCCGCCCGGATTCTCCGCCGAGCAGGAATGGCAGCGCGATCTCCTGGATGCCCTGATCGGCTGAAATATGGGTCTCTCGCGCATTCTGACGCCGCGGCATTGATACGCTCGTGATCCACTCCCCGGAGCCACTCTGACCACGCCGCAGCCAGACCGCGACGCCACCGAGCGCGTCGAGCCGTTCGACGTCGTTCCCGGCGGCCTCGCACCCGCGCGCCCGGATGACGAGGCGGAGAGGCTCGCGGAACTGCGCGACCTCGGCGTGCTCGAGTACGGGGACGACCCCGACCTCAACTCGCTCATCGACCTCGCGGCGCTGGTGACCGACGTGCCCATCGCGCTCCTCAGCATCGTGGAGGAGGACGAGGAGGTCTTCAAGTCGGCCATCGGCCTCGAGGCCACCAGCATGCCCCGCGATGTGTCGTTCTGCGGCCACGCGATCCTGCAGGGCCGCGATCCCATGATCGTGCCGGATGCCCGTGAGGACCGTCGCTTTGCCGACAACCCCGTGGTCACCGGCGAGCCGCGGGTGGTGTTCTACGCCGGCGTGCCGGTGCTCACCTCGGGTGGTCACGCCATCGGCAGCCTGTGCGTGATCGACAACCAGCCGCGCGAGCTCACCGACCGGCAGGTGTCCGCGCTCATGCGCCTGGCGGGCCAGGCGGCCGGCCTCATCGAGGCCCGTGCCCGCGAGCACAGTGCCCGGCGCAATGCGGGCCGGGCCGAGGGCCTCATCGACGACCACACGGGCCTGCCCTTCCGGGAGGTGCTGGTGTCGGAGGTCGAGGCCGCGGGCGGCCTGCCGCGCACCGCATCCGCCCTTGCGCTGAGGGTCGAGGAGATCGATGCGTCCGTGGCCGGTGGCGGGCTGCTCGCCGGAGGGGCCATGCGCGCGGTATCGCGGGCGATCCTGTCGTGCGTGCCGGCGCAGGCCGAGGTGGCCCGCGCATTCGGCATCTTCGTCGTGGTGCTGCCCAACATGGATGGCACGTCGGCCCGCGGCGTGGTCACGGCCATTCGCAACCGCCTGCGGGGCGCGATCGTGCCCCGGATGGGAACGTCACTGCACGTTGGGCTCACGGCCGGGGTGGCGTCCACGTCCAACGGCGGCAGCGTGCCCGCGGACGACCTGCTGGCCGCGGCGGAGGACGCACTCAGGCAGACGGAGACGTTCGGGCTCACCTGCCTCACGCTGGATGACGACGCCAGTGAGGCCCGGGCACGCACGGCCATGATCCGCGACGACCTCCCCGCCGCCGTCACCGGTGGACAGCTCGTGGTGCACTACCAGCCCATCGTGCGCCTGCCGGGCGACGTGGTGGTCGGGTCCGAGGCGCTCGTGCGCTGGCGGCACCCGGAGCTCGGGCTGCTGAGCCCCGATGAGTTCATCCCGTTCGCCGAGGACATGGGAATCATCCAGGAGATCGACCGCTACGTGATGCGCCGCGCACTCCGGGACTTCGCGGAGGGGCACACGCCCGGCGATGAGGTGAGCGTGAACCTCTCGCCGGTGAGCATCCGGGCGAGTCTGCCGGAGGTCATCGACTCCGACCTGCGCGAGGCGCGGGTACGGCCCGATGCGCTGCTGCTCGAGCTCACGGAGCGCGTTCGGCTCGACCGCGACCCGAACGTGCTGGAGATCCTGCGCGGCGTTGCTGACACGGGCGCGCGGCTCGCCATCGACGACTTCGGCGCGGGCACCACCTCGCTCGCGCACCTGCGCAACATGCCGGTGAACCGCCTCAAGCTCGACCGGTCGCTCATCAACGACCTCACCGGTCCTGACGGCGACCGGGCGGCCATGGTCGTGCGCACGCTCACCGACCTGGCGGGGCATCTCGGAATCGAGGTCCTGGCCGAGGGCGTTGAGGACGAGGCTCAGCGCGACGTGCTCGTGAACGCCGGCATTCAGCTGGCGCAGGGCTACTTCTTCGGGCGACCGGGGCCGCTGCACCAGGCCTGACCCTGCGATGCGCGCCGGCTACTCGCGGCTGCGGTCGACCCTCCAGGTCACGTTCTCGCCGCTGCGCGGACGCAGCAGGGTGGGAATCGTGGACGCCAGCGTGGTGCAGCCGACGATGAACCAGTAGCCGATTGGGTACCACGGCATGGGCCAGAGGGCATCGGTCGCCGTGGGGTCGTAGCGGCGGTCGATCAGCAGGCCGGTCGTCAGCTGCACCATCGCGATGGTCAGCACCGCTGCCACCCAGCCCCAGGGGAACGGGGTTACGTCCTCGTACCCGCCGATGTCGATGGCCGCGAACACCACCCCGAGAACGATGAGGATTACCAGCGCGTGCCACCAGAGGATCGAGATGATGGCCTCCAGCACCACGGGCCAGTGCCGGCGGTTTCGCCAGTGGAAGAGCAGCGAGCCGTGTCGCAGGAGCACCTGGATCAGGCCGCGACCCCATCGCAGCCGCTGGCGCATGAGGCCGCGCAGCGTGGTGGGCACGCCCATTCCCACAACGGCGCGCGGCTCGTACCGCACGTCGTAGAACCTGCGCTGTATGCGCCAGGTGAGCTCGATGTCCTCGGTGTCCATGGTGGGGTCGAACAGGCCCACGTCGGCAAGCACTGATCGGCGGAACGCGCTCACCACGCCGCTCATCGTGAGGATGCGCCCCCACGACACCTGCGCACGCCGCATCAGGGACACCTGCGCGGCGAACTCCACCACCTGCATCTCGGCGAGCCATGTACCCAGGTTGATGGGGCGGGGGTTGCCGGTGACACCCCCCACCCTCGGCAGGCGCACGAAGTGCGCGGCAATGGCCCGCAGGGCGCCGGGCGCCACCTGCGCGTCGGCGTCGATCACCACGATGACCTCGCCGCGCGACACGGCGATGGCGTCGTTCATGGCCATTGCCTTGCCCTCGTTCACCTCCTTCCGCAGCAGGCGCAGCCGTGGATCGGCCGGCATGCGGTCCATCACCACCCTGCCGGTGCCGTCGGGGCTGCCGTCGTCGATGGCGATCACCTCGAGGTCCGGGTAGTCCACCGTGCGCAGCGCGTCGAGGGCGGCACCGATGGTGCGCTCCTCGCAGTAGGCCGGGAGCAGCACGGTGATCGGCGGCAGCTGGTCATCCGGGATGTCGTAGAAGGCATCTGCGGCGGATGTCTCGCGGCTCAGCGCGAATCTCACGGCGCTCGCCACCCACACCGCGGCCGCCACCACCACGTAGAGCCCCACGACCAGCAGCATCCACTGGAAGACCTGGCTGAGTGCGTTCACGCGGGCTCGTCCGGGGCGATCAACTTGATGTCGTCATCCAGCCGTGCCACGAGGACGCGGGCATCCATCGCGCCGTCCGCGATCACCACCGCATGGCCGCGGGCATCGCGCTCGATGATCAGCGGCACGTCCGGCGCGCCGCGCCTGCCGCCCCGCACGCGCTCGCGCCGGTGTGCGAGCGCGCGGTTGTGCCCCACCCAGGCCCATATGGCCCCCACGGCCACCACGAGTGCGACCACACCGATTGCCAGTCCGAGCAACAGTGCGCTCCACTGGCGCTCGATTGCCAGCACCCAGACCAGCACCACCAGCGCCCACGCGGGCACGCCCCACGCAACGAGCTTCCAGCGCGGTGGGCGATGTATGCCGGGGGGCGGGGTGGGGCTGCCTATGGGGAGGCCTCCATCACCCGTGCGCGCCCGGCGGCCTTGGCTGCGTACAGCGCCCCGTCGGCCCGGCGCAGGGCGTCGCTCGCGTCGTCGCCCGCCCGATATGCGGCAACGCCCGCGCTGGCGGTCTGGCCATGCGGAACCGATTCGATCAGCCGCTGCGCGAGCGCCCGGCACTCGGTGACGTCAGCCTCCACGAGCAGGCCGAACTCCTCGCCGCCAATGCGGGCCAGGGTGTCCTGCTCGCGCATGATCGAGCGCCACTGCAGCGAGGTGGCCTCGAGCAGGCGGTCTCCGGCATCGTGGCCATGGGAGTCGTTGTAGCGCTTGAAGTGGTCGAGGTCGAGGATCGCCACGCTCATGGGGTGATGGTCGGGGCGGGCCATCGCTGCACCGCGGCGCACTCGTGCCATGAACACACGGCGATTGGGCAGGCCGGTGAGCACGTCGATTGAGGCAGCGTCAGTGGTCAGTCGCAGGGCGCCGCCGACGAACGCGATGATGAGCAGCACGATTACGGTCAGTGCCACGTCCACGGCGGGGTAGTGCTGCTCGCCGAGCAGTGGGCCATCCACCAGGGGCGGGGCGAGGATGAACACCGCGGCGATGCAGAAGCCGGTGATGAGCTGCCAGGTGGGCGAGTACAGGGCCAGCCACACGATCGGGAGGATGTAGAGGATCGTGTATCCGGCGTCGCCGGACCCCTGGGCGTGCCGCAGCAGCAGCACGACCACCATGTAGCCGAAAGGGATGACCACCTGCAGGTTGGGGTTGAAGCGATCCCACGGCAGGAGGATGGCGGCCAGTACCAGTACGGCGAAGAGCATCGCCGACCATACGGCCGCGTCGATGTGGGCACCCTCGGCGTCGGCGGGCCCAGTGGGAATGAGGGTGAGCACCACCGCCATGAGTGCAATCGCGGCGAAGGGCAGCACGCGCACCCAGCGCCCATCGCTGCGAAGCGGGCCGCCATCGCGCGAGAGCGATGCGTCGGCGGCGCGTGCGAACTGCACCGAGATGGCGTGACCTGCGCGACTGAACAGCGACTGCCCACCGCGCCCTGTGCGCGGGGCTGGCGTCACGCTTCGGCAGACGGGGGTGCGGCTGCCTCCGGCGGGATGATGGGCAGGCCGGTCGCGTGCTGCATGCGGCCGCCTTGGTGGTACCGAAGGTCGACCACATCGGCCTTCTGGTCGCCGTACACGCCGATCCCGGCGAGCAGCATCATGCGGCGCCCGAATCCCTGCGTGCGTGGCTTGGGACGCAGCGGCGACGCGAACCGCAGCCAGCGGCCTTCCACCTGGTAGTCCGGGCCCTGCTCCTTGGGCTCGCCGTTCACCCACACCTGGAAGGGAGGCTCCGCTCCCTCGGGGAGAGCAACGCTCCACATGGAATCGCTCATGTCGGCGAGCGTAGTCGGGCACCCGGGGCCGCGTACTGTGCCCGGAATGAACAGATCCTCATCTCTCGCAGCGGCAGTTGCCCCGCTGGCGGCTGCCTCTCTGCCCGTCGCGGCCGGCGCCATCAAAGCGGCCCGCGATGCTCGGCACGATCGCCCTGGGGTCGGCGTGGGCCAGCCCGTTCCCACCGGCCACCCCGGCCGTCGCCGGTTGACGAGGCGGGGTCCACAGCACGCGCGGCAGGATTCGAACCTGCGACCCCTGGCTCCGGAGGCCAGTGCTCTATCCACTGAGCTACGCGCGCTCGTGGGCCTAGTGTAGCCACGCCCATGCGCATCGCGATCCTCGGCGATACCCACTTCCCGCGGCGGGGCGGTGGCGTGTTTCCCCCGGCCTGCGTGGCCGAGTGCCTGGCCGCCGATCTGGTGGTGCATACCGGTGACGTCGCTGACATGGCCGGCCTGCGTGCGCTCGGAGCCATGGGTCGGCCCGTGGTGGCGGTGCACGGCAACGCGGACGACACCGAGGTCAGGGCCGAGCTGCCGGCCGTGGCCGAGGTCGAGCTGCCGGGAGGCCGACGGCTCGGCCTGGTGCACAACGGGGGCCCCGAGAAGGGCAGGCTTGCGCGCATGCGCAAGCGGTTTCCCGATTGCACCGCGGTCGCATTCGGTCACTCGCACATCCCGCTGCTGGCACGCGCGGATGACGGCTTCATGATCCTCAACCCCGGAAGCGCAACGGATCGCCGCCGCCAACCGCGGCACTCGATGGCAGTGCTCACGGCTTCGCCGCGCGGGGATCTGACGGTGCGGTTCGTGGATCTCGACGCAGGCGGTGCTGACCTCGATGCCGAGCTGGTGCGCAGCGCCGCGTAGAGTCGCGCCGTGGACCTGATCGTCACGTTCATCGGCACGTCAGCGTCGGTGCCAAGCGCCGCGCGGGGCACATCGGCCACGCTCATCGGCCGAGGCGGTGCACGCTGGCTCATCGACTGCGGGGAGGGCACGCAGCGCCAGCTGCTGCGCTCGGGGCTCGGGCTCACGGATGTCGATGCCATCCTGCTGACGCATCTTCACGGCGACCACTTCCTCGGGCTGCCGGGCATCTTCAAGACGTATGGGCTGCGGGGGCGTGAGCGCGAATTGCTTCTTGTGGGACCTCCCGGGCTGGAGGACCTGCTCGACACGTTGCGGCCGGTCATCGGGCGCCTGCCGTTCCGCCTCGACGTGATGGAGGCCGGGCCGGGTGCGGTGATCCGCGAGGACGGCATGGAGATGCGCGCCTTCCACACCGACCACGGGGTGCGGTCGCTGGGCTACGCAATGGTGGAGGAGGATCGCCCCGGGGTATTCGACGTGGACGCCGCTCGGGCGCTCGGCGTGACACCGGGCCCCGACTTCGGCGTGTTGCAGCGTGGTGGCGAGGTGACGCTCGAGGATGGCTCGGTGGTGCGTCCCGATCAGGTGATGGGCGAGGCCCGCGAGGGGCGCGTCGTGGTTTTCTCAGGCGACACGCGCCCGTGCGACGCCACGAAGGACGCCGCGCGCGGTGCCGACCTGCTGGTGCACGAGGCCACCTTCACCTCCGAGGATCGCGATCGGGCCATCGAGACCCGTCACAGCACGGCTGACGAGGCCGCCACGCTGGCGCGCGATGCCGGCGTGCGCATGCTCGCGCTCACCCACATAAGCACCCGGGTGCACCCGCGCGAGGTGAAGGCCGAGGCCCGCGGCATCTTCGAGGCCACGGTGGTGCCGCGTGACTTCGACCAGGTTGAGATTCCGTATCGCGAGCGGGGTGTGCCGCGCCTCGTGCCGGTGCAGGAGCGGGTGGGGAAGGGGGCGCGGGATGAGGCTCCGGTGCCCGCGGAGGGGGCTGCTACGCTGGACGACGCAAGCCTTTAACGCCGGTCCTGTGAGGCCGGGAAGGAGCAGTCACATGAGCGCGCCCAAGCCCCTGTACGGACCACTCGCACCCCCGAACGGGTAGCGCCATGGCTGCCAAGGTCCTGATCGACGCCGATCAGTTCCGTCGCACGGTCGCGCGTATCGCGCACGAGATCGTGGAGCATCACCCCGACACCTCGGCCATCGCGCTCGTGGGCCTGCATACCCGTGGCGTGCCATTGGCCGAACGGCTGCGCGTGCTGATCAGCGAGTTCTCCGGCAGCGCGCCGGCCATCGGGTCCGTCGACATCGCGCTGTACCGCGATGACGTCGGCGTTGGCGGCGGCCGCCGCGGCGTGGTGCCGGTGGTGGGCGAGACGGTGCTCGACTTCGATATCGAGAAGCACTCGGTCATCCTCGTCGACGACGTGCTCTACACCGGACGCACCATCCGGGCCGCCATTGACGCGGTGTTCGATTACGGGCGCCCCCCCAAGGTGGAGCTCGCGGTGCTGGTGGACCGCGGCCATCGCGAGCTGCCCATCAGGCCCGACTACGTGGGCCGCAACCTGCCGACCAATCGCGGGGAGCGCATCGCCGTGCGCCTGTCGGAGGTCGATGGAGCGGATGAAGTGGTGCTGGAGGAGACGCCATGACGACCAGGCGATCGCTGCTCGGCATCGCGGACCTCTCGACCGACGACATCGGCCGCATACTCGGCACCGCCGGGAAGTTCGGCTCGGTGATGGACCGCGACATCAAGAAGGTGCCCACCCTCCGCGGCCGCACGGTGGTCAACCTCTTCCTCGAGCCCTCCACCCGCACCAGCACGTCATTCGAGCTTGCGGCCAAGCGGCTGTCGGCCGACGTGGTGAGCATCAAGGGCACCGGCACGAGCATGGACAAGGGCGAGACCCTCAAGGACACCATCCTCACCCTCGAGGCCTACGACCCCGACGTCTTCGTGATCCGCCACCCGCAGGTGGGCGCGTGCGCGGTGGCCGGCCGGTACACCGATGCCGCGGTGGTCAATGCCGGTGACGGAACCGGCGAGCATCCCACGCAGGCGCTGCTCGACCTCTACACCGTGCAGCAGGAGATCGGGCCCATCGATGGGCTGCATGTGGCATTCGTGGGCGACGTGCTGCACTCGCGCGTGGCGCGGTCGGGCATCCAGGCCTTCCGCACCATGGGCGCGAAGGTCACGGTGGTGGCCCCGCCCACCCTGGTGCCCCGCCACCTCGCCGAGGCGCTCGGCGCCGAGGTGTCGGCCGACATCCGCGACATCGCGGACGCCGATGTGGTGTACGTGCTCAGGATGCAGCTCGAGCGCATGGGTGCAGGGGGCTTCGTGCCGTCGCTCGAGGAGTACGCGCGCCTGTACCAGGTGAACCATGCCCGCCTCTCGCAGGGGCAGCGCGTGATGCATGCGGGCCCCGTGAACCGCGGGGTGGAGATCAGCGGGGCCGTCGTCGACGACCCCGAGTCACTCATCGAGGCCCAGGCGGCCAATGGACTGGTGGTGCGGATGGCGGTGCTCTACGACGTGCTGACCGAGGTGGCGAGCGAGCCGGGCGCCGGCGGCGTGGCGCTGGAGGCCGCATGAGCATCCCGGCACCCAACCCGCGCGTGCGGCTGCCCCAGCGCCCCGGTGATCCGGCGAACGTGGTCATCACCGGCGCGCGGGTGCTCGACCCGGCTGCAGGCATCGATGAGGTGCGCGACCTCGTGGTGCGGGACGGCCTGATCGGTGGCGACCCCACCGGACTCGAGGTCGTCGACGGCAGCGGTCTCACGGTCATCCCGGGCATCGTCGACGTGCACGTGCACCTGCGCACCCCCGGCAAGGAGCATGCCGAGGACATCGCCTCGGGCACCGCGAGCGCGGCCGCCGGGGGCGTGGTGACCGTTCTGGCCATGCCCAACACCCAGCCGCCCACCGACAACCCGAGCATCCTCGGGTCGCTGCTCGAGCGCGCCGGCCGCGAGGCCGTGGTGCCCACAGGGTTCATCCCGGCGATCACGGTGGGGCAGAAGGGCGACTCGCTCACCGAGCACGGTGACCTGGCCGAGGCGGGCGCAGCGGCGCTGTCGGACGACGGCGTGCCGGTGGCAAGTGCACTGGTGATGCGCCGGGCCCTGCAGTACCAGAAGGCAACGGACCTGCTGTTCACCCTGCACGAGGAGGACATGAGCCTCTCGGGCACCGGGGTCATGCATGAGGGCGTGGTGAGTGCACGCATCGGCCTCGCCGGCATCCCCGGGGTATCGGAGGCCGTGCAGGTGGCGCGCGACTGCTCACTGGCCGGCTACGAGGACGGCCGCATCCACATCTGCCATGTGTCGGCGCGCGAGACCGTGGACGAGGTGCGCAGGGCAAAGGCCCGCGGCGTGCAGGTGACCGCCGAGGTCACGCCCCATCACCTGCTGCTCACGGACGACGTGCTGGGCGACGACCCGGACCCCGCCCGCTTCAAGATGAACCCGCCGCTGCGATCGGAGGACGACCGGCAGGCGCTCATCGAGGCGCTGGTCGACGGCACGATCGACTGCATCGCCACGGATCACGCGCCGCATCCGGCCGACGAGAAGGAGAACCCCTTTGCCGCAGCCCCCTTTGGCGTGATCGGGCTCGAGACGGCGTTCGCTGCCTGCCACACCGAGCTGGTGCTGAACGGCCGCATGACGCTGGAGGATCTCGTGATGCGCATGAGCACCACCCCGGCCCGCATCTTCGGGCTGCCGGTGCCCACGCTCGCCGATGGCGCACCCGCCAACCTGGCAGTGGTGGACCTCTCGGCCACCGACACGGTGGGCGACAGGCCCTATGCGAGCAAGTCGACCAACGCGGCCTTCGTGGGCATGGAGCTCACCGGGCGCGTGGTCATGACCCTGGCCGGCGGCCAGGACGTCTACCGGAGGGACGCATGAGCAATCGGCACCCGGCCCTGGCCGCGCGGGACGACGCCGGCCTGATCATCATCGACGTGCAGGATGCCTTCGCCCCCGTGATCGACGGCTTCGACGTCGTGGTTGCGAACTGCGGCCTGCTCGCCGAGGGCTTCGGGGTCATGGGGCGTCCCGTCATCGTGACCGAGCAGTACCCCAAGGGCCTGGGCCACACCGTGCAGGCGCTTGCCGACCGCCTGCCCGCCGGTACGCCGGTCATCGAGAAGACGCGCTTCTCGGCGTGCGGCGTGGAGGGCTTCGAGGATGCCTACGACGCCGCCAGGTGCGATACCTGGGTGGTGTGCGGGGTCGAGGCCCATGTGTGCGTGAACCAGACGGTGCACGACCTGCGCTCGCGCGGCGCCTCCGTGCACCTGGCGGCAGATGCCGTGAGCTCGCGCACGCCGGCCAACCGCCAGGCGGGAATCGACAAGGCCGCCCGCGCGGGAGCGCACGTGACCTCGGCGGAGATGGTGCTGTTCGAGATGCTGGGGCAGGCCGGCGGGCCTGAGTTCAAGGCGATCTCGGCGCTGGTCCGATGAGCGGCGCGATCATCGTGCTCGAGGACGGCATGGTGCTCCCATGCCGGTCGGTTGGTGCCCGTGGCACGGCCCTCGGCGAGATGGTGTTCACCACCGGGATGAACGGCTACCAGGAGGCGGTGACCGACCCCTCCTACCTCGGGCAGATCCTCACGTTCAGCGCCCCGATGATCGGCAACTACGGCACGGGCGACCGGGCGCTCGAGAGCGATCGCGTGTGGCCGTCGGCGGTAATCGCCACGCGCATCGGGGACTCCCCCGGAGTGGCCGGGCCGGTGGGCTTCCGCTCCTGGCTGGATGCCCAGGGTGTCGTTGCGGTGGAGGACGTCGACACCCGGCGCCTGGTCCGGCACCTGCGCGACAACGGTGCCATGCGCGGCGGGGTGAGCACCGAGATGGACGCGGAGGAGCTGCTGGCCCTCGTGCGGGAGCATCCGTCGCTGGACGGGCGTGACCTCTCCGCCGCCGCCGCCGGCACCCGGCGCCGCGTCGGCGACGACGGACCCACGATCGTCGCCGTGGACTGCGGCATGAAGGAGGGCATCCTGCAGGGACTCGCCGGGGCCGGGATGCAGGTGGAGGTGCTGCCCGCAGGCGTCACCGCCGACGAGATCCTCGCCCTCGGGCCCGACGGGGTCTTCATCTCCAACGGCCCGGGTGACCCCGCGGCCTGCGTGCCCGTGATCGACGCCCTCACCGGGGTGCTGGGCAAGGTGCCGGTGTTCGGCATCTGCCTGGGTCACCAACTGCTGTCGCACGCGCTCGGCCTGCGCACCGAGAAACTGCCGTTCGGTCATCGCGGCGCCAACCATCCCGTGCAACGGGCGGAGGACGGAGTGGTGGAGATCACGGTGCAGAACCACGGTTACGCGGTGGTGGCCGATTCCCTGCCCGACGGGGTGCAGGTGACCCGCACCAGCCTGTTCGACGGCAGCGTGGAGGGCATCGCGGCGCCCGACCTGATGGCGTCATCGGTGCAGTACCACCCCGAGGCGCGCCCGGGGCCCCACGACGCCAGTTACCTCTTCCGCGCCTTTCGCGACCGCGTGGCCGCCTGATGCCGCGCCGCGAGGACATCCGCACCATCATGGTGCTGGGCAGCGGCCCCATCGTCATCGGCCAGGCCGGTGAGTTCGACTACTCGGGCACGCAGGGCTGCCGCGCGCTGCGTGACGAGGGATACCGCATCGTGCTGGTCAACTCGAACCCCGCCACGATCATGACCGACCCCGACGTGGCCGATCGCACGTACGTCGAGCCCCTCGACGTGGAGGCCGCCGAGCGCATCATCCAGGCCGAGCAGCCCGATGCGATCCTCCCGACCCTCGGGGGCCAGACCGCTCTCAACCTGGCCATCGACCTGGCCGAGGCCGGTGTGCTGGAGCGCCACGGCGTGGAGCTCATCGGCGCCGACGTGGATGTCATCCGCCGCGCCGAGGACCGCGATCTGTTCAAGGAGTGCATGCGCGAGGTCGGGGTACCGGTGCTCGACAGCCGCATCGCCACCGACCTCCAGGGCGCACGCGACGCCGCGGACGCCCTGGGTTATCCCATCATCCTGCGCCCCGCGTTCACGCTGGGCGGGGAGGGCGGGGGCGTGGCGATGACCCCCGACGACCTCGAGCCCGTGGTCGTCAATGCGCTCGCCGCAAGCCCCATCTCGCAGGTGCTGATGGAGCGGTCCGTCACCGGGTGGGATGAGATCGAGCTCGAGGTGGTGCGCGACCGCAACGACAACGCGGTGATCGTGTGCACCATCGAGAACCTCGACCCGATGGGAGTGCACACCGGGGACTCGGTCACGGTTGCCCCGGCCATGACACTGGACGACCGCGAGCAGCAGATGCTGCGCGACGCCGCGATCCAGGTGGTGCGCGCCGTGGGGGTTGAGACAGGTGGCGCCAACGTGCAGTTCGCGCTCAACCGCGCCGCCGGCGAGATGGTGGTGATCGAGATGAATCCGCGGGTGTCGCGATCGTCGGCATTGGCCTCGAAGGCCACGGGCTTCCCGATCGCCCGCATCGCCGCGCGACTGGCCATCGGGTACACGCTCGATGAGCTTCCCAACGACATCACCAAGGTCACCCCGGCGTCATTCGAGCCCACCCTCGACTACGTGGCCATCAAGGTGCCGCGCTTCGCGTTCGAGAAGCTCACCGAGGACCGCGTGCCCCTGTCCACCTACATGCAGAGCGTTGGCGAGGTGCTCTCGCTGGGGCGCACGTTCGGGGAGGCCCTCGGCAAGGCGCTGTCCGCCCGTGAGCTCGACGCCCGCCTCGACGAGCCCGAGTCCGTCGACGTCGCCCTCGAGCGGCTGCGGAAGCCATCGTGGGACCGCTTCGACCTCATGATCTGGGCTGCCGCCCGCGGAGCCACGGCCGAGCAGCTGCATGAGGCCACCGGGGTGCATCGGTGGTTCACCCACGAGATCGTGGCGCTCGCCACCGCGCCGGCCGACCTGCCGACGGACCTCGGCGAGATCGACCACGACGCCATGCTCGACGCCCGCCGCCGGGGCCTCACCGACCGCGACATCGCGGCGCGCACCGGCGCCACGGAGGCGGAGGTGGGGCAGAGGCGCCACGCCCTCGGCGTGCGCCCCGTGTACCGCGCCGTCGACACCTGCGCGGCGGAGTTCGCCGCCGTCACGCCGTACTACTACGGCACCTATGGCACCGAGGGTGAGGCCACGCCCCTCGACAGGCCGTCGGTCGTGGTGCTGGGCTCGGGTCCCAACCGCATCGGGCAGGGCATCGAGTTCGACTACTGCTGCGTGCACGCAGCGCAGACCGCCCAGCAGCTGGGCTACGCGGCCATCATGGTCAACTGCAACCCCGAGACGGTGTCCACCGATCACGGGGTGAGCGATCGCCTCTACATGGAGCCGGTCACCCTGGACGCCGTGCTCGACATCTGCGAGGCCGAGAGGCCCGTGGGGGTCATCGCCCAGCTGGGCGGGCAGACGCCGCTGCGCCTTGCTGCCCCCCTGCAGGCCGCGGGCATCCCCGTGCTGGGCACCGCGCCCGATCGCATCGACCTGGCGGAGGACCGCGGGCGCTTCGGTGCGTTGCTCGGGGATCTCGGCCTGAAGGCGCCGCCCTGGGCGATGGCCGAGGGCGAGGCCGAGTTGCTCGCCGCAGCCGACGAGGTGGGGTACCCGGCGCTGGTGCGCCCCAGCTACGTGCTGGGCGGGCGCGCGATGGCGATCGTCTCCACGCCCGACGAGCTGAGGGCCTGGCTCGTCAAGGAGAAGCCCCGGGGCCCGGTGATGGTCGACCGCTTCCTCGCGGGAGCCACGGAGATCGACGTCGACGCGCTCTCCGACGGTGACTCCACCTGGATCGCCGGCGTGATGGAGCACGTGGAGGAGGCCGGGGTGCACTCGGGCGATTCCGCATGCGTGCTGCCGCCCCAGGGCATCGGTGACGACGCCGTGGCAGATGTGAAGCGCCAGGCGGCACTGCTCGCGGAGGCCATCGGGGTGAAGGGGCTCCTCAACGTGCAGTTCGCGCTGCGGGACGGAACCGC
>JBIIJJ010000094.1:0-6186 GCA_044233875.1 Miltoncostaeaceae bacterium
TACCTCGAGGCCGTCAAGGCCCGGCAGCATGAGGTCGAGCACCACCAGATCGGGCCGCCGGCGCGCAACCGCGTTCATCACGGCATCGCCCCGGTCCACGACGCGCGTGGTGAACCCCACGCGCTCGAGCGAGGTGGCGATCACCTCCGCCAGCGTGCGGTCGTCCTCGACGATGAGGATCTCCTCGCTCATGCGATGCCACCGTCCGGTTCGTCGAATGGCGTTGGCCCCTCAGGGCCCGGCACCATCCTGCGGGTCTGGGGGCTGCCCTCGTCGGCCCGCTCGCGGCATGTGCGGCATGAGGGGCGCACGACTTCGTCTGGCTGCATGAGGGCCTCGGTGGTGGCCGGCCCGTGCGCGGGGTCGCAGCGGCAGAGGCCTGCGAAGGGATCCTCGGGCGAGGGCACTCCCGCCTCGCGCTCGGCGTCGCGCAGCAGCGCGAATGCCTCGTCCACCAGCGCCTCGGCCGAGGGCACATCGTCCACTGCGCCTGCCCGGTCGAGTTCGGCCTGGGCCCGTCGGGCCACGCGCGTGGCCGCGTCAAGACGGTCGTCGGCGCGGGCGTGGTGCTCTGGCAGCACTGCCAGCACGTCGAGGCGGGCGCCGATGGCATCCAGCTTCACCCGGGCATGCGCGGTGCCTTCCACCAGCACGTCGCGGCGCACGCGCCGGTTGCGGCGGATGCCGAACGCCGCCGCCCACACGCCGCCGATGAGGGCCAGGCCAAGCAGGGCGAGCAGCGCCCGCACGGTGTCGCTGGTGGACGGCGCGAGCAGCGGGCCCGCGGCAGCCCGGGCGGCGGCATCGGCGCGCCGCACGGGGTCGGTGATCGCGCCCACGCGCTCCTCGCGCAGGTCGCGGGTCATCGCCCCCTGGGTGCGCGGGCCCGCCACTCCTGTGGCCCGGTTGGGGGCCACGGCCACCACGAGGCCGGCGAAGCCCAGTTCGCGGCGCAGGGACGCCGCGTAGTCGCGCATGGACGCCGCGCCCACCGGCCCCGGCACCACGGCAATGCGCACGGGGCGCCCGCCACGGTCGAGCTCGTCGGCCACCTCCTGCAGGCGGGCCTGCGCATCGGGCGTGGTGGCCCCGGTGACGGCAGGGCTCACGTACACCGAGCCCTGCTCCAGGGCCTCGAGCGCGGCATCACCCAGCGCCGGCGCGGCCACCACCAGGGCCATGAGGGCCACCGCCGCGAGGGCCAGGCGCCTGATCACGCGGGCAGCGGCGCCCCGCCCGGCACCTGGCGCAGGTCGCCGATCGCCGCGCGGGCGCGCTCGGCGATACCCGGCACGAGGCCTCCGAGCTCCATGCGCATCAGGCTCACCTGGCCGTGCGATCGCACCGGGCGGAAGCCCAGGCGCTCGAGCATGTCGAGGTCGAAGAGCGTGTGGTTGAGCGCGGCGCGCTCCTGCGCCGGTACTTCGTCGGGATAGCGCATGGCGAAGGCCTCGATGGCCTTCATGCCGCGGCCCTTGATGTCGGCGAGGGCCTCGAGCACCAGGCGTTCCACCGACCCCCCGGGATCATCGCCGGCCACGTACGAGCACGTGATCAGGGCCGCATCGCGGCTGGGCGGCCCGGCGGGCAGCACCTGCGCGCGCGGAAATGCGCCCGAGGGCCCGTACTGCAGCACCCCCACCACGCTCTCGCCGTCGGTGAGCATGCGCCCCCAGGGGCCGAATGAGCGCTCGGTGCGGTGCGCCCAGCGGTCGCGCTCCGACTCATCGCTGCCGCCGCGCAGTGTCTGCCAGAAGATGCAGTCGGCGCAGCACTCGGGAAGGTCGCGCACGGAGGCGCGGGTGAGAGGGACGGGGCGCATGCCGTCAATCTAGGACAACAACGAGAAACGGCCCGGGCAAGAGCCCGGGCCGTTTCGGCTAACCGCCGTGACAGTCCCCTCGGGGACAGTCACGAATGCCCTACGCGCCGACGGTGGCCAGCACCTCGTCCATCGGGGTGAAGTGGCGCTTGAACTCCATGGTCTGCGTGGGCAGTCCCAGGGCCAGGCCGATGAGCTGCGGCAGGTGCAGCACGGGCATGGCGTACTCCTCGCCCATGAGCGCCTCGGTCTTGCGCTGGTAGGCGTCCATGGCCAGGTGGCACAGCGGGCACGGGGTCACCATGACCTGGGCACCGGCGTCGCGCGCACCGGAGAGGGCCACGTGCGAC
Source organism: Miltoncostaeaceae bacterium (assembly GCA_044233875.1). GTDB lineage: Bacteria > Actinomycetota > Thermoleophilia > Miltoncostaeales > Miltoncostaeaceae > SYFI01. The sequence goes on from JBIIJJ010000094.1 coordinate 2,173, forward strand.
TCCTTCAGTGCCACCTCCTCGCGGGCGAGGATGATGGGGAAGCCGCAGCAGCGGGTCTTGCCGTCGTAGTCGGCCACCTCGCCGCCCAGCGCCGTGATGAGGCGCTCGAGCGACTGCGGGCGGTCGGGGTCCTCGAAGCCCATCACCGACGACGGCCTGAGCAGCTGGCAGCCGTAGTACGGGGCAACCTTGAGGCCGTTGAGGCCCTTGGGGCCGCGCTGCTCCAGCAGCGAGAGGCCCTCCTCGGTGGCGAGGTACCAGAGCAGGTGGGTCACGTCGATGGTGCCCTGGTACGGACGCGCACCGGCGTTCACGAGCTCGCCGTTCACCTGCTCGAGCAGGCGCGGGTCCTCCTTCACCATCTTGTTCGCGCGACGCAGGTTGAGCGTGCACACGTTGCAGATGGTGAGGATGTCGGCACCCATCTCCTCCGCCTCCGAGAGGATGCGGACGTTGAGCGTGAGGTACAGGTTGGGCTTGGCCTCGGCGATGTCGCCGGCCCCGCAGCAGGTTGCCTGGGGCATGGGCAGCAGCTCGATGTCGAGGAGCGGTGCCAGGGCCTTCGTGGTGGCGTTGAGCTCCTTCGAGCTGAACTCGGCCACGCAGCCGGGGTAGTACGCGAACTGACGCGGCACTAGATCGTCTCCTTGACGTTCTTGATGAGCTTGGTGACCTGGTCGCGGTTCTTCACCCGGTGGGTGAGCGGCGAGGCGGGCAGCTTGCCCTTCTGCAGCATGCGCAGGGCCAGCGGTGCGTTGAACGCGCCACCGATGGGGTCGGTGAAGCCACCGACGAGCTGCTCGTTGAGCTTGCCGCCGGTGCGCATGGAGATGAGGAATGCCTTGGCGTGGCGTGCGCCCTTGTCCTTGGTGACCTTCTCCTGGAACGCGATGGCGCCGAGCTTCTCGATGGCGTCACGCGGGTCCACGCCCTTGGGGCAGCGCTCGTTGCAGAACATGCAGCGGGTGCAGTCCCACACGCCGTGCTCGCCCGAGTACAGCTTGGCGCGGTTCTTGCGCTGCGCGTCGCGCTCGTCGGCGGCGAAGCGGTAACCCCAGGCGAAGGCGGCCGGCCCGACGAACTCGGGGTCGGCGGCCAGCGAGTTGCACTCGGAGTAGCAGGCCGCGCACAGGATGCAGGCGCTCTCCTTGGCCACCTTCTCCATCGCGGCCTTGGGCACCAGGCGCTCCTTCTCGGGCGCCGGGCCGTCGGGGATGAGGAATGGCTTGACGGCCTTGAACTTCTCCCAGAACGGCGTCATGTCGACGACCAGGTCCTTGATGGGGGCGAAGTTGCCGATGGGGTCGACCTGCAGGGTGTCCGACCCGCTCTCGGCCTTGGCCTCCTCCACCTGCGTCATGCAGGCAAGGACGGTCTTGCCGTTGACCTTGCAGGCGCACGAGCCGCAGATGGCCGAGCGGCATGAATACCGCACCGCCAGCGTGCCGTCCTGCTCGTTCTGGATGCGCAGCAGCGCGTCCAGCACCGTGGTCTTCTCCTCATGGTCGAGGCTGAAGTCCTGGTGGTATGCCTCGGTCTCGCCGGAGTCCGGCTGGAACCGGAAGACCCGGAACGTCGTGCTCGCCATCAGTAGGACCTCACCTGGGGCTCGTACTTGGTCATGGTCACGGGCGAGTAGTCGAGGCGGATCTCGCCATCGTCCAGGTACGCCAGCGTGTGCTTCATCCAGTTCTCGTCATCGCGGTCCGGGAAGTCCGTGCGCGAGTGCGCGCCGCGGCTCTCGTGGCGGGCGATGGCGCCGGTCACCATGCAGTCGGCGAGGTCGAGCAGGTAGCCGGTCTCGATGGTGTGGATGAGGTCGGTGTTGAAGGTCTTGCCCTTGTCGCCGACGACCACGCCCTGGAACTGCGCCTTGAGCTCGTCCACCTTGGCCTTGGCCTCGCGCAGGGTGGCGTCCTCGCGGAACACGCCGACCTTCTCCTGCATCACGGCCGACAGCTCGTCGCGGATCTCGCCCTGGCGCGGACCGTTCTCGCGGGCCAGCAGGCCCTCGATGCGGTCCTGCGTCTCCTGCGCGGCGTTCGACGGCACCTTCGGTGCTGCGGTGTCCTTGGCGTAGGCCGCGGAGGCCTCGCCGGCGCGGGCACCGAACACCACGGCCTCGAGCAGCGAGTTGCCACCCAGGCGGTTGGCGCCGTGCACCGACACGCAGGAGCACTCGCCCGCTGCGAACAGGCCGGGCATGTGCGGGGCGGCGCCCCAGTTGTCCACGTGCACGCCACCCATGTGGTAGTGCGCGCCCGGCCGGATCGGGATGGGCTCCTCGATCGGGTCGGTGCCGGCGAAGGCGATCGCCAGCTCGCGGATCTGCGGCAGCCGCTCCATGATGCGGTCGCGGCCGAGGTGACGGAGGTCGAGGAGCACGCAGCCGTCGACGCCGCGGCCCTCCATGATCTCCGTGGCCTCCGCGCGCGACACCACGTCGCGCGAGGCCAGCTCCAGCTTGTTGGGTGCGTACTTGCTCATGAAGCGCTCCCCATCCTTGTTCAGGAGGTACCCGCCCTCTCCGCGGGCACCTTCCGTCACGAGCACGCCGTTGGCGGCGAGCGTGGTGGGGTGGAACTGCATGAACTCCATGTCCTTGAGCGGCACGCCCTTGCGCAGGGCGAGGCTCATGGCGTCACCGGTCGACGCGTGCGCGTTGGTCGACGGGCGGTACACGCGACCGGCACCGCCGGTGGCCATCACCACTGCCTTGGCACCGATGGTCTCGATCTTGCCGTGGATCATGTCGTAGGCCACGACACCCACCGCGTTGCCGGAGTCGTCGGTCACCAGGTCGGTGACGAACCACTCCTCGTAGGTCGGGATGTTGTACTTCACGCACACCGTGTAGAGCGTGTGCAGGATGACCAGGCCGGTGAGGTCGGCCGCGTAGCAGGTGCGCGGGAACCCGGCGCCGCCGAAGGGGCGCTGGGCGATCTTCCCGGAGTCCTCCTGGCGGCTGAACACAGCCCCCCAGTGCTCGAGCTGGTACACCTCGAGCGGGGCACGGGCGCACAGGATCTCAATGGCATCCTGGTCGCCGATGTAGTCGGCACCCTTGACGGTGTCGAACGTGTGGTTGTCGGTGTTGTCCTCGGTCTCGTTGCCGAGGGCGGCGTTGATGCCGCCCTGCGCGGCGCCCGAGTGGCTGCGGACCGGGTGCAGCTTGGTCACGAGGGCGACGTCGACGCCCGCCTCGTGAGCGGCAATCGCCGCACGCATGCCCGCCAGACCAGCACCGACGACGACGACGTCGTGTGTGCGCACTTTCCCGTACCTCCGGTTGCTTGAGAGGGATCCCGCTGGGCTCGAAGGCTACCGCAGGGCGGTGCCCCCGGATATCCCTGCGGCGGGGACATTCGGCCCTCTACGGGGATGTTCCACGACCCCCTGCAACCGGGTCAGGCGGAGGCGAACACCGTGCCCAGGCGCTCCATGCCGATGGTGATCTCCTCGGGGGAGACACCGGAGTAGGCGAGCCTCAGGGTGTTGTTGTGGCCCTCCATGAAGCACGAGGAGCCCGCCACGTAGATGACCCCGGCCTCCTGCGCCTTGGGCAGCAGGGCATCGGCCGACATTCCCTCGGGCAGCTCGAGCCACATGAAGAAGCCCCCGTGGGGCGGGGTGCACACGGTGCCCGCCGGCATGTGCGGCAGGCCGGCCACCATGGCGTCGCGGCGTACGCGCATGAGCTCGGTGACCCTCGCGATGTTGGGGTCGAGCAGGCCCTGCTCGCACACCTGCAGCACGGCGGCCTCGGGAAGGTGCGCCGGCGAGATGTAGGTCTGGTTGGCCCGGGTGACCAGCTTCGAGACGAGCTCGGCCGGCGCGATGAGGTACCCCACGCGCAGGCCCGGGGCCAGGGTCTTCGAGAATGACGACGAGAACATCACGCGCTCGGGCCCGCCGAGCTCGTAGATGCTCGGCAGGGCGTCGCCCTCGAACCTCAGCCGGCCGTAGGGGTCGTCCTCGAGGATCCAGAAGCCGTGCTTCTCGGCAAGCGCCACC
>JBIIJJ010000095.1:0-6164 GCA_044233875.1 Miltoncostaeaceae bacterium
TGCCGTACCAATTCTCAACACACGCAAACCCGAAGGATGTGACGGTGCACTCGCGATAGGTCTCGAGTGTCTGAGCGCTCACGGCGTAGTAGAGATCGGTCGTGTTCGGGTACAGGCAGATGTACCCGGGCGCTGCGGATGGGTCCCCATACGATCCGGGGCAGTTGGTTGTTCCATAGCCGCCAAAACTCACCCCGGTGATCGGACTCTGCCACGAAGCAGAGAACGACCAGTTCGCGACATAGGTCCCGGTAAGTGACGCGACTGCGAGGAACGTACCGCCAATCGTTTTGAACTGTGCCGTGCCGGTCGAATTGGTGAAGGTCGTCCCCGTGCGGTTCGCGCTCGCGAAGTTCGCATTCGTGAGGTTCGCGCTCGTGAAGTTCGCATTCGTGAGGTTCGCACTCGTGAGGTTTGCGCCCGTGAGGTTTGCGCCCGTGAGGTTTGCTCTCGTGAGGTTTGCGCTCGTGAGGTTTGCGCTCGTGAAGTTGGCCCCGGTGAGGTTGGCCTCGCTGAAGTTGGCACTCGTGAGGTCTGCCCCCGCGCAGTTGGGATTACACGACGGCGCCGGCTGCGCCTGATGCGAACCTTTTCGCGCTGCGGGCGGTCCGAAGTGGGCGCCCTTCAGCTTGGCCCCGCCGAAGTCGGCACCCCGCAACTTCGTGCCGTGGAACCGTGCGCCGCGAAGATCGGCCCCGCTGAAGTCGGCGTGATGCATCACCGCGCGATGAAAGTGTGCGCCGCGCAGATTCGCTCCCCGGAAATCGGCGTGGCGCATCCTGGCGCCATGGAAGCGTGCACCGTGGAGGTCGTGCCCCGCCAGGCTGGCGCGGTGGTGCGTGACTCCCTTGCACGACGTGCCGGGGTTCAGCACGCAGGTCTTTGCGCCGGTGCCGAGGGTGGTCGGCTGGGCGGCAAGGGCCACGGGGGCAGCGCCGGCAAGGACCACTGCGGCAAGGGCGGTGAGGGCTTTCGGGCGCAAGGGGAATCTCCTGATCCGGGGTGCGCGTGGTGGGAGGGTACGCCCCGAGACCTATCGCCTCATGGAAGCGGGTAGCCGTGAACCCACACCCCACTGCGGCAGAAGGTCAGGGCGAGATGCTCATCACGCCTAGGAGGGCTGCACAAGGCAGGTGCTGGACGTCGCGAACTTGCCATTGGGGCAGACCGTCTTGTTGTCACCTGACACGAGAACGAGATACGTGTTGTCGAGGTTCGCTCCGGTGAGGTTCACACCGGCAAGGTTCGCCATGGTGAGGTTCGCGTAGCTGAGGTTCGCGCCGACGACCAATGCGCCAGTGAGGTTCGCACTCTTGAGGTTCACGTAGCTGAGGTTCGCACTGCTCAGGTCTGCGCTGCTGAGGTTCGCACTGTTGAGATTCGCGTTGCTGAAATCCGCGCTGGTGAGGGCCGCGCCCTTCAGGCTCGCGCTTGCGAGCGTCGCGCTGCGAAGGACTGCGCTGGCGAGGTTGGCGCTGGTGAAGTTTGCGCCGGCGAGGTTCGCGCTGGTGAAGTTCGCGCTCCGGAGGTCCGCACCCTGGCACGAGGTGGCCGCACACGAAGGCGCGGGCTCGACCTGATTCGCACCGCGGCGCGACCGCGTCAGTGGCCCGAACTTCGCGCCGGCCAGGATCGCCCCGCTGAAGTCAGCACCACTCAAGTTCGCGCCACGGAAGGTCGCGCCGCGAAGGTCGGCACCACGAAACGACGCCCCGGAGAAGTTCCCCTTGTCGAAGTGCCTACCGCGCAGGTTGCGGCCCGCGAGGTTCGCACCCACCGCCTTGATGCCGTTGCAGGCGGCGGCACGCTTCACCAGCGTGCACTTGACCGCCCCGATTCCACCCGCAGCCGGAACACCGGGGATGGTGATGCTCGTGATCGTGTGAGGGGAAGGCTCCACACCGACCCCACCAGGTGCAGCAACAGCAAGGCCCACTGCTGCAAGGGCGGTGAGGGTTCGGGGGCGCAAGGGGAGTCTCCTGAGTTGCGGTGCGCGTGGTGGGAGGGTAGCGGTGGTGCCCTTCGGCGGATGCAGGGGCGGCGGCTCTGAGGGCGAGTCGACCTGGCCAACGCGAACCTCGCCGGCTCCAACCTCTCCTACGCCGGGCTTACCGGGGCAGACCCCACGAGTGCCACGTTCACCGGTGCACGATGGGAGGCCAGGATCTGCCCCAGCGGCGCGGTGAGCAACACCGGCTACGCCAGCTGCAGGCGCCGATCATGCCGGCGCGCCAGAGGCCCCGCCAACTGAATCAGCGCTCCATGCCCGGGAATGGCTGGAAGAAGAAGGGCTCCATCCCGTCCAGCGCTCCTCCGGTGATCTTGCCGAGGCCCACCGGAATAGTCGCGTAGGCCGGGGCCTGCGTGTAGACCGTGGTGCCGTTCGTGACGGGGCGGTTGTCGATGTTCTCCATCAGCGGGCCGGCGCACATCGCCATGGGGTAGCTGGTGCCGCCGATGTTCACCGGCGTCGTCACCACGCAGGGGTACCCCCAGAAGTTGGCCATCGCCGTCGTGGGGGCGGTGCCGAGCGTCAGCGTGCGACCCGTTCCGGGGGCAACGATCCATCCGGTGTCGGGGCTGTACTGCGGGAAGGCAGCCGGAGTTCCGAAACTCGACCAGAGGGTGGTGGGTCCGTACACGGTTGCCTTGTCGCCCTGGAGGCTCCTGTTGTAGACGGTCCAGCCGGTGACGATCGGGCAGAGGCCGGTGCCGAGCGTGTACTTCCTCCCGTTGATGGAGGTCGTCTTCTGGCTGGGTGTGATGTTGCTCGCAGCGCACAGCGCGTAGCGGCGGTACGCGATGCGGATGTCGAGGCCCGCCTTGATCTTCGGGGAAACCAGGGCGAGGGCCCGCGTGGCTGGCGACGCGGCTGCGGAGACCCCCCCATTCATGACGGCGCCCTGGGCGGTGGGCACCATGGCGAGGGCTGCCACACCGAAGATGGCCGCGGCACCCGCGACACGGCTGGACGGGAGGTTCATGTGTGCTCCTTGGGTGGTGGAATGCCCGACGGGCTGCCTTACGCAGCAGGTCGAGCCCGGCTGAGGATAAACCTTGGCGCGGGACGTTCCCCGCCACGGAGATCTGCACGGTCGCGGGCCCCGCCGGAACCACGCCCCCGCTCGATGGCGCCACGTGCCCCGGCGGGAGGCTGCGGTACGCACCCCGTGCTAACGATTCACGGGCCCCCGACGAAAGAATCCCCGTGTACGCGTGCGTCCGCCGGTTGCGTTCCGCCACTGCTGCTGCAGCAATTACTGCCATCGTCGCGCTGGTGCCAACGGTGGCCACGGCAGCGCCGGTCTCCCAGGTGGTCACCGCGCGCGTCACCCTCGGTGCGAACGACCCGGTTGTGGGAGCCAGCGTGGTGGTGCGCCGAGCGAGCAACGGCGATCGCCTGTCAGCAACCGTGCGCACCGGCCCGTGGGGCATCGCTTCCGTGCGCGTGCGGGCCGACGCGCATGAGCGCATCACCATCTGGGCCGGGGGCGGCCGCGCGCGGGTGGGCACGACCGACGTGCTGCGTCGCACCACCAGGCTGGCCGACATGACCACCGGCTTCGAGTACCTGAACCCCCTCACCACGGTGATGTCCGTGTTTGCCGAGCGCCACCCGGGCGTGACACTGGCGGCCGGGTCCCATCGCGTGCGCCGCTTCCTCTCGGTGCCGGTTATCAAGAACTTGCCCGCCCATGCGTCGTACTCGGCGGTGGTGTTCAGCGGTCGCCGCTTTGCTGCGCGGGCTGCACGAGATGGCGGTGTGCACGCACATGCCACGCACGTGGTGCAGGCGATGGACGCCGGCCGCAGCGCAAGGCGCTACCGGGGCACGCGGGCCGAAGCCGTATGGCGGGCGCCGCGTGGCGGTCAGGGCCAGACCCCCAACGACGTCGCCGAGACCAGCGTCGTGGACACCCTCAAGTCGATTGGCGGTGGCCTTTCGACCGTGTGCACGTTGCTGTGTGAGCGGCTTGGCCTGACGTACTCGCCCGAAGCCGACACCAAGCTCCTGCGCGCGCAGATGCTCGATGGTTTCGCAAAGCTGCAGGCCGGGCTCACCACCCTGAACACGCTGATCGCCCAGACCCAGGCGAGCCAGGCGCGTGTGGAGGATGCGCTGATGAAGATGCGCGGCGACGCAGCCCTGCGTGCCTTCAGTAAGGAGTACGACGACCTCCGCGCGGTCACCGGCACGCTGAGTGAGATGGTCGGCGTGGCCGGGCAGTATTACGCCACCCACGACACGGCCGCCGACCCAGCATCGCCAGAGGGTACGAAGGCCGCTGAAAACATAAATACGTTGGCCAAGGGGCTCAAGCAACTGCTGGCCGACGGCACCTGCCCCGACATCGGGTCGCTTGTGGGGCAGGTACCTGCAGCTGCGACTGCCGGCTACTCCGGTCCGTGCACTGGCATCGAACGGGTCGGTGTGCTGCAACTGGCGCAGGCGCAGGCCGCCTCTGGTCGCTTCCTGTCCGCATGGGACCAGCGATCGATTGACGCCGCGGGTGCGGACTGGCTGGGCGTTGCCTCCGCGGATGTCGTGATGCATGGCCTCGCGTGGAAGTACGCGGTGGCCGACGGCACCGGAACGCTGACGGCCGCCAGTGCCGCCGCTACGAGCGCCATGCTCACCACGGCCCTGGGCCTGATCAGTGCTGACACGTCGGGGGCGTACTTCGGCGTGCGAATCCCCAAGTCGTTCGTGGTCAACTCCTCTGGCCTTGGTGGCACCGTCTACGCCATTGGGCGGATTACCGGAGCCGGTGGCAACTACGTGGTGGCGCCGCCCGCACTTGATACTGGAGAGGTTGATCCCGGCACGGCGACCTTTGCGCCATCCAACTCGGTGGTGCCGGCGTCGGCACCCGCCCTGCGTCGTGCCGGGTACTGCCAGTTCCTGCGCCCTGCAACCGGAGCCGCTCAGGCGATCGCCAACGCGTACGCGGGTTGTGCCTCTGCCGACGTGCCCACGGTGGTGCCAGGCCCCGACAGCGCGCGGAACTACGGTCCGCGCAGGCCGGGGGGAGGCCCGATCCAAGAGGTGGTGCGCAGCCAGTTGGCGCTGCCCAACCTGCAGGTTGCGCTCCCCGGCAACGGCGCATGCTCACCGTTCGAGATCCGAACCGGGGTGACGGGTACATATCCCTCAAAATTCGCCCTGGTGTACGACGAGGCCTTCCCCACCACTGCCCTCTTGCGTGGCTATCGATGCCCTGTATTCGACACTGCGACGGCAACGACGGGCGCGAACTGCGCCATCACCGACGGGGCAACTGGCGGTGACGCCGGGGTCGTCGCCATGTACCCGTCGTTCAACGGCGTGCCACTCATCCAACTGGATTCAACGCGCCAAATACGCATTGCTCCGCACAACGCACAGGCGTGGTTCGACGCCGACGGCGCCTTCCCCAACCTGTGCCCCAACAACACCGGCCCCAACCGTTGGACCAAAGCCCCCGCGTTGTCGTTCACCCCGCCGGTATTCGGCCCCCCGCCGCCCTTGCCGCCTCGCCCATTCTGGGGGCAGGTACGCCACCATGAGTACGCGGGGGACCCGGGATCCATGTCGCCGTACCGCCCCGGAACACCCCCGGATATCCGGGATTACCTGGCGCAGGGTTGCTTCGCCGCCATGGTGCAGTCGTGCGTTAAGGAGATGATCGGGGGCGACGATTGGACCCTGAACAACACCGAGAGCGGCGACTACGTGGTTGGGGCTCTATTCGAGAAGGCCCTGATGCCACAGACCTTCGTCCCCGCCTCGGGAACGTAGTTGCTCCAAGGCGGATCCGCGGTGGGAGGCGAGCTCAGTAGTGCAGGCGACTCAGCAGAGGACCCGATCGATTCGGGTCCACGCCCAGCCGCATTCTCCGACGCCACGGTGCAGCCTGTACAGTCGGAGCAGGCCGCAGGACGAACAGCGCAGGAGGACCCCCTGAGTTCAGCGGATGGATCCCCACCCGGGCCACGTGCATGTTGCGCGCTACGGCCCACACGGCTGGTCGCCGCCACGACCGTGCTCCTCGCCGCCATCGGGGCCGTCGGGGCGGGTGCTGTGCAGGCGTCGGCCGCTGACCTGCCCGCGGGCGTCGGCGTGCCGTGGGCCACCACCGCGTCCGGCACGGGCGCCGACTGGAGCACGGCGGTGGCGAGCGGCC
>JBIIJJ010000007.1:0-22899 GCA_044233875.1 Miltoncostaeaceae bacterium
CGCGCAGGTCGGCCTCGGCCGCGCTCCGGGTGGCGCGGGCTGCCGACTCCGCCCGGCGGGCGTCGTCGCGCGCGCTGTCCGCCCGCGCCCGCGCCTCATCCGCCTCGTCGAGCGTTGCCGGGGGCGCGGCCTCGGCAGCGGGCGCCTGCGGCTGCTGGTCCACCCTGGCGCGCGCCCGCCCGGCCTTGTCGGCGAGTTCATCGGGCGTGAGGTCGCGCAGGGCCTGGGCGCGGGCCTCCCGTGCCGCCGCGAGCTCCGCGCCATGCTCGCGGCGCAGGTTGTCCAGTGCGCGCGCGGCCTCGGGGCCCGCCGTGGGCTCAACGCCCGCCCGCACGAGCAGCGCGGCCAGGTGCTCGGCGCACTGCCCGGCGTGGCGGGCCGCGTGCTCGTCGGCCGCCATGGCGCGCACGCGCAGCACGCCCGGCACCTCGAGGTGCTGCCCGGCGGGAAGATCGATGACCTCCTCCTGCCCGGGGGCGAGGTCGCACGACTCCCCGGCGATCTCCAGCGCCTGCGGCCCCAGGAGCGCGACGCCGAGCCGTGCGCCGGATGCCTGCAGGCGGCCACGCGCCTCGGCGTCGGCGAGTGCCGCCTGCTCGATCTCCTCCATCAGATCGGAGTCGAGGGAGCACGACGCGAGGAACTCCTCGTGGGCCGTGATGGCGAGTGTGGCCACACGCACCGTCTCCGCGCGCTCCTCCAGCAACTGGACGTCGTAGGAGTCGCGCACCGCCTGGGCCTCACGCGCAGCCGCCTCCAGCGCGTCCTGCGCTGCGATCCCGGCTGCAACGGCCTCGCCCAGAGCGGCGTCCACCGCGGTGAAGCGCACGTCGGCAGCAGCGAGTGCCTCATCCGCGCGGGACGCTCGAGCAATGGCCTCGTTCGCACGCCCCTGCCCCACCTCCACCGCACGCACGAGAGCGGCGCGGGCCTGCTGGTCGCGCTCGGCCACCTGCGCGTCGGCGGTGGCTGCACGAGCGGCCACTTCGAGCGCACGCACCGCGGACTCCCGTGCGGTGATCTCGGCCATGCCCGCCTCGAGCTGCTGCAGTCGCTGACGCATCTGGGGCTCGCGGGCGGTGCTGGCATCGATGTCCGCCGTGAGGCGCCGGTGGTCGTCGATGCGCTCCTCCAGCATGGCCAGCTCATCAGCCGCCAGGCCAGCGGCGTCACCGGCCTCGGCCGCGCGTGCGCGAAGATCGAGGCGCGCCTTGTTGGGGCTGCCCGTCGGCGTGCTCCACTCCTGCCGCGCGGCGTCGATGCGGTCGACGAGCGCACTTGAGTCATCGGCCTCCATCTGGCCACCCGCCGCAACGTCGAGCGCACGGGCCAGCGTGGCGCTGCCACCCAGGTCGGCCTGGTCGAGGGGCAGGCCCTGGTGATGGCGCAGCGCCGCGAACAGCGGGGCATCGAGGGTCTCCGCGAGCACCTGCTCCACCCTGTCGTGGGCCGCGCGCCCCGACGCCTGCTCCTGCACCGGCGCCTGTATGCGCAACTCGGTGGCCGCCCCGCGTATCCACCGCTTCGAGTACGTCATGCGGTAGGGCCCGGTCTCGAACTGCATCTCCACGAAGGGCCCCACATCGCGCCCGATGGGCTGGGCGGCCTTGACCCGTGCCTTGGTGGAGGAGTCGGGATCGGACAGCAGCATGTCGATGGCATCGGCGATGGTGGACTTTCCCGCCTCGTTGCGGCCCTCCACGATGGTGACGCCATCACGCACGAACTCCACCTGCGCACTGCCGACGCCGCGGAAGTCGCGCAGGGTGATGCGGGTAATCCTCATGCGCCCGCCGCCAGCCGGTTGAGCAGGCGCAGGGCGTCGCGGGCGGCCTGCTGGTCGGGGCCATCGGCGTCGGCGAGTGCGGCGAGCTCTGCCGCGGCATCGTGTGCATACCCGGTGAGCCCCAGCGCCGCGATGTCGCCATCCTCCAGGTGCACCGCCAGGTCGCTGCGCCCCTCCGACACCGTGAGCGATGCCATGACGTCACCGTGGTGGTCGAGAACCTCCTGCAGGCGGGCATCCTCAGCCACCGACAGCGTTCCCACCAGCGCCAACCGCACCACGGCGCGCGCCTTGTCGGGGGTTGCGTCCAGTTGGGCGTCCAGTGCGTCGATGTCGTGAAGCCCGTCAAGGCGGGCCTCGATGCGCATGAAGTGCCATTCGCCCACGCGATGCGGGTGAACCTGCATACCGCCGGGATCCACCTGCACCACCAGGGCCATGCCCGGTTCCACCTCTCCATGGTCGGTGGCCACCGGCGTGCCGCTGTACCTGATGCGCGGGTCGTCGCCCACCTGGCCGGCCGAATGCCGGTCGCCCAGTGCCACGTAGTCCACGGCGCCCGCGTAGAGGGCGTGACGGAGTGCCTCGACGTGGATGAGGGCCGGGTCGTCGGCGTCCGGCGACAGCGAGTCAACGGCGCCATGCGCAACGAGGATGCGCGTGATCCCCGAGTGGGACTCGAGCCCCTCCAGCGCGGCAGCGGCCAGATCGCGCCCCGGCCGCCTGGTGGCCCACGGGGCGCCGACCACCTGAATGCCCGGCGCCACGTCGATGGGCAGCACGTCGTCGATCACGGTCACGACATCCGGCACTCGCCCGGTGAACGTGTGCGACCTGTACACCGATCCGGCATCGAGGGGGTCGTGATTTCCCGGCAGGATGAACAGCGGCACCTCGAACGACGCCATGGCGTCCAGCGCGCGCGCCACCACCTGCCGGTCAACGTGGTTGGAGTCGAAGACATCGCCGCACGCCACCACGAAGGCGCACTGCTCGCGCGTGGCCAGCGCCGCGATGTCGCGCACGGCCTGCAGGCGGGCCTCGTCGAAGCGCGCCTGGGCATCCGGCGGCAGGAAGCGGCGGCTCATTCCCAGGTGCCAGTCGGCCGTGTGGAGGAAGCGCATCGGACTCACGAGGTTAGGTCGCGCCCCGGACGGCGCGCGCTTACCTCAGCGTGCGAGCAGTGCGGCGCGCATGGCCGGGAGCGGCGGCTCCACGCCGGTCCACTGCGCAAAGGCAATGGCCCCCTGGTGCAGCAGCATCCCCACGCCATCCACGGTGCGGGCGCCCTGAGCGGCCGCGGCCCGCAGCCACGGCGTTGGCTCCGTGCGGTACACGATGTCGTAAGCCACTGTGCCGGCTCCGAGTGACCGCACCGGCAGGTCGGCGGGCACTTCATCCGTGCCCATGCCGAGGCTGCTGGCATTCACCACCAGCGCGGCGTCACGGGCGGCCTGCTCCACGGCATCGCGCGTGAAGGGCACCACCTCGCCGAGTTCCGCCGCCTTCTCCGCGGTGCGATTGGCCACGTGCACGCGGGCACCCCGCCCCTTCAGGGCAAAGGCAATCGCGCGCGCTGCGCCCCCGGCGCCAATCATCAGCACGTCGGCGCCGCCCAGATCGACCGGCGCCGACTCATCCAGCGCCCTCAGGAACCCCTCGGCGTCGGTGTTGTCGCCCCTCAGGCGGCCATCTCCCACTGGCACCAGCGTGTTGGCGGCGCCGATCGCCTGCACGGCGTCGGTCACCTCATCGCAGCAGGCGATGACGGCATGCTTGTGGGGAATCGTGACGCTGAGGCCCGAGCAGCCCGCGCTGAAAAGACCGCGCACGGCCGGCTCGAGGTGCTCGGGCGGGATGGGGAACGCGAGGTAGGCCCAGTCGAGGCCCAGCTCGCGAAACGCGGCGTTGTGCATGGACGGCGAGAGCGAATGCCCCACCGGCCAGCCGATGACCCCGGCGAACCGCGTTGCCGATGTGGGCCAGGGCGCGTCCATCATCCCCCGCCGTTCGCCGCGGCCCGCTTGATGTAGGCGATGTGCTCCGCCTCGGTGCGGGAGAACCAGTGGAGGCCCGTGCCGTCATTGCGGGACACGTAGAAAAGGTAGTTCGACGGCAGGGGGTTGGCGGCCGCCTTGATGGACTCGAGACCGGGGTTGCAGATGGGGCCGGGCGGCAGGCCGGGGAACTTCCTCGTGTTGTAGGGGGAGTCGATGTCGAGGTCGGCCTTGGTGATCTCGGCCTTCCACGAGCCCACCGCGTACTGCACCGTGGCGTCGATGTCGAGGCGCATTCCCGCCCTCAGGCGGTTCTCGATGACCCCGGCCACCAGGCGACGCTCCTTGACGCTGCTGGCCTCGCGCTCCACCAATGACGCGATGATCAGCACGTCGTACTTGGTGAGGTTCTTGCGGCGCGCGGCCGAGTAGTCGATGCCAGCGGTGCGCTGCTCGAAGGTGGAGACCTGGTAGTCCACGAGGTCCTGCACCGGCTTCGCGGGGTCAACCGGATAGGTCGCGGGAAACAGGAACCCCTCGAGCGAGGTTGGCTTCTTGGTGCCCGCGAGGCGCCGGCCGAGTGCGGATGGATCGGTGGCGGCCACGTAGTCGGCGGCCGGGATGCCCGTCTTCTCCTCGAGGATCTCGGCCATCTCGGTGCGGCGGAGCCCCTCCACGAACAGCACGTCCACCGTCTTCGACGTGGAGGTGGTGGGCGCCGGCTCATCGCCCCCACGCGACATCGACCACCACAGCCCGATGACGATCACCGCGAGGGCCAGGATGGGGATGATGATCGCAAGGGCCTTGCGGCCACCCGTGCTGGCGCGCTCGGGACGCGGGCGACGACCGCGGCGGGGGTTGCGTGTGCTCATGCGGCCTCCCGGCTTCGTGCAAGCCATGCCTCGAGGATCACGCACGCGGCGAGGCTGTCGATGGACGTGGCCGACCCGGCCTCGCGCGCACGGCGCTCGGCCTCCGCGGTGGACATGCGCTCATCCACCAGCACGACCCTGGCGGGCACCCTGCTGCGCAGGCGCCCGGCGAACGACGACGCATGATGCGCCTGCTCCCCCGCCTCGCCGGACATGAGGAGGGGCTGTCCGATCACGATGACGTCCGGCGCATGCTCTGCGATCACCGCATCGAGCGCATCGGCGCCGGCCGGCCGGTCGATCTCGGCGATCACCGGGAGCGGCCGCACGAGCGTGCCCGTGGGATCGCTCACCGCGACCCCGGTGCGCGCGCGCCCGAGGTCGAGGGCGAGGGCCTTCATCCGGCGGCTGACCCCAGCACCTCGACTGCGCGCTGAATGGCCTCGGCCATGCGGGAGGGGTCCTTGCCGCCCGCACGGGCCATGCCCGGCTTGCCGCCCCCGCCACCGTCCACGATGGGCGCGACCTCGCGCAGCACGTCTGTGGCGGAGAGGCCTGCGGCCACCGCGGCGTCGTCGAAGTTGGCCACGAGCATCGCCTTGCCATCCGCGCTCGCGCCCAGCACGACCGCGGCGCCGGGCCCCACTGCCTGCTTGACGCGGTCCGTCAGCTGCAGCAGCTCGTCCATGTCGGCGGCCTCGACCTCCACCGCCAGAAGGCGGAGATCGCCCCTCTGCTCGGCACCCGCGGCGACCGCGGCCACGTCAACGCGCCCGGAGCGTGCGCGCTTGAGGTCGGCCTCGAGCGCCCTGATGCGCTCATCGCGCGCGGCGAGCTCCTCTGACAGGGCCTGCTCCCGTCGCCTCAGGTGCTCCACGGCGGCAAGGCCGGTGACGGCCTCGATGCGCCGGGTGGCGGCTCCGGTGCTGCCCTCCGACACGATGACCATCGGGCCGATCTCGCCGGTGCGCGACACGTGGCACCCGCCGCAGAGCTCGCTGGAGAAGTCGCCGGCCTGCACCACGCGCACGACCTCGCCGTACTTCTCCTCGAACAGGCCGATCGCGCCAAGGGCATCCGCGTCGGCACGTGGCATCACCTCTGCGCGTACCGGGGAGTCGTCGGCAACGCGGGCGTTCACCCGGCGCTCGATCTCGGCGAGCTCGTCGGGCTCGATGCGGCCGCGGTGGGAGAAGTCGAAGCGCAGCTTGTCCGGGCCCACGTACGAGCCGGCCTGGCGCACGCCATCGCCCAGCACCCCGCGAAGGGCCCAGTTGAGCACGTGGGTGCCGGTGTGGTTGGCCTGCGTGGCGTGGCGGGTGGCAACGTCCACGCGGGCCGTGACCTCACTGCCCACGCGAAGATCGCCGTCGATCGCGATGCGCAGCACCTGGTCGTCTCCCAGCCGCAGCACGTCGAGCACCCGCGCGCTGCCGGAGTTGCCGGCGATCACGCCGGTGTCCGACACCTGACCGCCACCCTCTGCGTAGAACGGCGACGTGGCCAGCTTGGCGAGGGCCTCCCCCCCGTCGAGCGGCTGAAGGGCGCTGATGGTGGTGACCACCTCGAGCTGGTCGTAGCCCACGAACTGCGTGACGGCCGACGATGCCGCCAATGCCTCGGCAGCCTGGCGGTCGACGCCCTTGCCCTTGCGGCCGGCCGCGCGGGCGCGATCGCGCTGCTCGCCCATGAGCCGCTCGAAGCCGTCCTCGTCCACCGCAAGGCCGTGCTCCTCGGCCGCATCGCGCGTGAGGTCGAGGGGGAATCCGAAGGTGTCGTGCAGCCGGAACGCGTCGTCACCCGAGATCACCCCGCCCTGGCGGGACCGGTCGAGCACCTCGCCCAGCAGGCGGGTTCCCTGCTCGAGCGTGCGGGCGAACTGCTCGGCCTCCGCGCCGACGGTGTCCACCACTTCCGAGCGCTCGGCGAGCAGCTCGGGGTAGGCGTCGCCGTAGCCATCGGCCACCACGTCCACCAGCGCGGTGAGGCGGGTGGGCTCGAGCCCCAGGTAGGCGCCCTCGCTCACGGCCCGACGGATGATGCGGCGCAGGATGTAGTCACGGCCTTCGTTGCCCGGGCGCACGCCGTCGGCTGCCAGGAAGGTCATGGCACGGCCATGGTCGGCCAGCACGCGCATTGCACGGTCGACGCGCGGGTCACTGCCGTAGGCGCGGCCCGACGCCTGCTCGGCCCATGCCACCAGCGGACGGAAGCCGTCGGTCTCGAAGACGGTCTCCTTGTCCTGCAGGATCGCCGCCAGGCGCTCGAGCCCCGCGCCGGTGTCGATGTTCTTCGCGGGAAGCGTGGTCAGGGTGCCGTCGGCCGCCCGGTCGTACTGCATGAACACCAGGTTCCAGAACTCCAGGAAGCGATCGGTGCCGGTGACCGGCCCGCCCTCGGGCCCGAAGGCCGGCCCGCGGTCGAGGTAGAGCTCGGTGTTGGGGCCGCACGGGCCCGTGGGGCCGGCCTTCCAGAAGTTGTCGGCCTCGCCCAGGCGCTGAATGCGCTCGCGCGGTATTCCGAGCTCCACCCACTTCTCGAGCGCCTCGTCATCGGCGGGCACGCCGTCCATGCCCTCGAACACCGTGATCCAGATCTGCTCGGGGTCGAAGCCCAGCACCTCGGTGGAGAGCTCGAACCCGAAGCGGATGGCGTCATCCTTGAAGTAGTCGCCGATCGAGAAGTTGCCGAGCATCTCGAAGAAGGTCAGGTGGCGCGCGGTGCGTCCCACCTGATCGATGTCGAGCGTGCGGAAGCACTTCTGCGCGCTGGTCATGCGCTGCGCGGGCGGCTGCGACTGGCCGAGGAAGTACGACTTCAGCGGCTGCATGCCGGCGATGGTCAGCAGCACGGATGGGTCGTCCTCGAAGGGCACGAGGGATGCGGAGGGAATCCGCAGATGCCCCTCGCGCTCGAAGTAGCGGAGGAAGCCCTCCCGGATCTCGGCGGTCGTCACGGCGGGCAATGTACCGCGCTACCAGGTGCGCGCGCGGGAACGGGCCTCGTCGAGATCCTGGTCGAATGCCTGCTCGGCACGCACGCCGGCCTGCGCGCCGTCCACCACGGCCTCGCGGGCATCGCGCACCAGGCCACGGGCGTCATCCCGAAGCATGGCGGGCCACCTCGCGGGGTTGCGCTCGCGCATGGTGAGCCATGCCACCGCCCCGCCCACGAGTATCACCGGGGTGCGGATGCGCACTAGTAGGGGCTCTCGTGCTTGACCGGGGGCTTGTCGCCGCCACCTGCGGCACGCCGTGCCTTGAAGGAGCGAAGCGCCTCGTTGGCCGATGCCGTCACGCCGCTCAGGGCGCGCGCCGGGGCCGTGACCGCCTTGCTCACCGTGGTGGCCGCCTGCTCGGCGCTCTTGGTGGCCGTGACGGCCGTGGTCATGATCTCGTCCACGTGCCCGAGCTGGGCGTTCACCTCGTCAACGGTCACCTGCACGCGCGTGAGGATCGGCACGGTCTCGTCGGTGATCTCCTCGACGGAGTTGTCGAGCTGCCCGAAGAGCCCGCCCAGGCGGAAGAAGAGATAGAAGAGACCCACCCCGACCAGTACCAGGAAGATGGCCAGCGCGAGGCTGGCGACGTCCGACCAACTCATTCAGTCCTCCGTGGTGACCCGCCCGGCATGCGCGCGGATGATGGTTCCTGCGGCGACGAGACGACCCCCGTCGTAGAGGGCCGCGGTCTGCCCCGGGGCGACTGCCTCGGCGGCGTCCTCGAGCACGACCTCCCCGGTGGCGTCGCCCGTCATCAGAAGGCGCCCCCGGAGCGGTCGCCCATGATGCCGGATTCGCACGTCGAGTGCGCTGGGCGTGCTCTGGTAAACCACCACGTCGGCGAGGTCGATGCGCCCACGGGCCAGCGCCGTGCGGGGGCCCACCACCACCTCGTTGGCCTCCGGGCGGGTGGCCAGCACGTACAGCGGCTCGGCCGATGCCACCCCGATGCCCCGCCGCTGGCCCACCGTGTAGTGCCAGAAGCCATCGTGAGCGCCGACCACCGTGCCGTGCTCGTCAACGATGTCCCCGGCACGGGCGGACAGCCCGGAATGGCGCTCGAGGAACGGCCCGTACCCGCCCTGGCCCACGAAGCAGACGTCCTGGCTCTCCACGGCGTCAGCCGCCGGAAGCCCGCGAGCTGACGCGATGGCCCGCACGTCGTCCTTGGCAAGGCCACCCAGAGGCAGATCCAACCGCCCGAGCACCTCCGGCCCGAGGCGGGCCAGCATGTACGACTGGTCCTTGGCTCCGTCCACCGCGCCCGCCAGCAGTCCGTCGCGGCCCACCCGGGCGTAGTGCCCCGTGGCCATGCGGCCCGCGCCCAGCAGGGCGGCGGCCTCGGCGAGTATCTGGAAACGCACCTCGCCGTTGCAGGTGATGCACGGGTTGGGCGTGCGACCCTCTGCATAACCGCGGGCGAACTCCTCCACCACGCCCTGGCGGAAGCGCTCGGCGGCATCGATGGTGAGGTGCGGAATGCCGAGCACCGCGCAGGTGTCGCGGGCAAGGCGCACTGTCTCGGGTGCGCAGCACGACCTCTCAGCCCGGGCCGCGCCCGGGTCGTGCCACAGGCGCATGGTCACCCCCACCACATCGAGCCCGCGGTCGGCCAGGAGAAGCGCCGCGACGGCGCTGTCCACGCCGCCGCTCATCGCCACGGCCACGCGGTCGTCGCCCAGCGGCAGGCCGGTGCCACCCATGCGGTCGCCGAACCACTGCTCGAGGGCACCCGCCACGGCGTCGGCCACCACCTCGGGCCCATGCCGGCGCTCGGCGCCGACTCCTCCCAGCGCACGGTCGAGCGATGCCGCCGACACCCTCAGGGCGTCGTCCAGCGTGGCCCCGCGCAACGCCTCGCAGGCAGCCGATGCCGCCGCCGTGGTGGCCCCGCACCCGCGCACCCTGAACCCGGCGTCCCCCACGATGCCGTCCACGATGCGCAGTTCGATCACCGCGACATCTCCGCACGACTCCGCTCCCGCGGTGCCCGTGGCATGCGGGTTGGCCAGGCCGCCCGCGCCAACCGGGGCGGAGAGATGCCTCATGACCTCAGGTGGATACGGCGGCATGTGGCGTCGCTAATCCAGATCGCGTGGGTTCACGGGGGTTCCGGCGGAACGAGGGCCTTAATAATTCCTTGACGATTGCTCAATGAAAGCGCAATATCGCCATATCGAGGCCCCCTGGATCAGGTGCCCCGCCTCCCCCCGGCGGGGCGCCGATGATCCATCGCCCCCCACCGTGCCGCTCCGGGGCGTGATCCGAACCTGCTTCACACAGGTCGGGCGACGGGCGGGACCTCGCATAGTGCGGCCCCGACTCCATCACCCTGGTCACGATATACGGCTCGGAACAAAGTCCGGTCGCGCACACGGTCGGGTGCGTCCCCCACGCTAGTACGCCCCCGGGGCGACTGGCTACCCGACGGGGTCCGGTGGCGGCGCAGTCGACCTGACCGCGAGCTCGCGCAGCTGGGAATCGTCGACGCCCGCGGGCGCACCGGTGAGCGGATCGGCACCCGTGGCGGTCTTGGGGAACGCGATGACGTCGCGAATTGAGCGCTCGCCCGCCAGCAGCATCACCAGCCGGTCGAGGCCGAGCGCGATGCCGCCATGGGGCGGGGCGCCGAGCTTGAGCGCCTTGAGCAGGAAGCCGAAGCGGTCGTCGGCGTCGTCCGGCGTGATGCCGATCGCCTCGAACACCGCGGCCTGCACCGCCTGGTCGTGGATACGGATGGAGCCGCCACCGATCTCGAGGCCGTTCAGCACCACGTCGTAGGCCAGGCTGCGTACGGCCCCGGTGTCGCCCGCGATCTTGTCGACGTCGTCCGGGTGCGGCGCGGTGAAGGGGTGGTGCAGCGGATCCCACCGCTTCTCGTCGGCGTTCCATCCCACCAGCGGGAAGTCCTCCACCCACAGGGGCGCCCACTCGCCCTCGGGCACCAGCCCGTGGCGCTCGGCGTAGCGCACGCGCAGGGTTCCCAGCACGTCCGATGCCACGGACTCCTCGTCGGCCACCAGCGTGATGAGGTCGCCAGGCGATGCCCCGAAGTCACCGGCAAGGCCGTCGAGGAACTTGGCGACCGGCGACCTGAGCGTGCCGTCCTCCTGCACGATCACCCACACGAGCCCCTTGGCCCCCAGCGCCTGGGCCTCGGCCATGAGCTCGTCACCGTCCTTGCGCGACATCCCCTCGCCGGCGCCCGGCACCACGATGCCGCGCACAACGCCGCCGCCCTCGACGACCGCCTTGAACACGGCGAAATCGGTGCGCCCGGCGGCCTCGGTCCAGTCCTGGATCTCCATGCCCAGGCGCAGGTCGGGCCTGTCGGTGCCGAAGCGCCGCATCGACTCGGCGTACCCCATGCGCGGGAACGGCGTGGGCAGGTCGATGCCGGCCTCGGCGAAGCAGGCCACCAGCACCTTCTCGGTGAGGTCCTCGATGTCCGAGGGCTCCACGAACGATGCCTCGACATCAAGCTGGGTGAACTCCGGCTGGCGGTCGGCACGGAGGTCCTCATCGCGGAAGCAGCGCGCCACCTGGTAGTAGCGCTCGAGGCCGCCCACCATCAGCAACTGCTTGAACAGCTGCGGGCTCTGCGGCAGCGCGTACCACTCGCCCTGGCTCAGGCGCGACGGCACGAGGAAGTCGCGCGCGCCCTCAGGGGTGGACCTCGTGAGCACGGGGGTCTCGACCTCGAGGAAGCCCTCGTCGTCGAGCACGCGCCGCATGGCGCGCACCACGCGGGCGCGCAGCTCGAGTGCCGCGAGGCGCCTGGGCCGGCGCATGTCGATGTAGCGGTAGGTGAGCCGGAGCTCCTCCGACGGCTCGGTGCTCTCGTCCTCCACCGAGAACGGCACGGGCTCGGTCTCCGACAGCCTCTCCATGCCGGTGACCGCCATCTCCACCTCGCCGGTGGGGATGCGCGGGTTCACGGTCTCGGCCGAGCGCGCCACCACGGTGCCATCCACGCAGATGACGTCCTCCAGGTGCAGGCGCTCGGCCGCCGCGTGGGCCTGCGGGGCCTGCTCGGGGTGGAACACCAGCTGCATGATGCCGCTGCGGTCGCGGAGGTCGATGAAGATCACCCCGCCGTGGTCGCGGCGGCGATGCACCCAGCCGGATACCCGCACGGCCTCGCCCACGGCGCCGGCGGCCTCTGCGGCCTGGTGCGTGCGGTAGCGCGATGCGCCGATCACGCGTGGCCCCCCGCCCCCGCGATGTGCGACGCGATCTCCCCCACCGGTACCTCCACCTGGTCTCCTGTCTGCATGTCCCTGATGGTCGCGAGCCCGTCCGCGTGTTCGCGGGGGCCGATGATGATGACGTGCCGCGCGCCAAGGCCCGACGCCTGGCGCATCATCGCCTTGAGTCCTTTGCCGGCCGTGCCGGCCTCCACCCGCAGCCCCGTGGCGCGCAGGTCACGCAGCAGCGGCATGAGCTCGAGCCGGATGTCGGCGTCGGGGATGGCCAGGTAGGCATCCACCACCGGTCCGGCCGGGGCGTCCTCCCCCAGGGCCAGCGTGATGCGCTCCACCCCGGTGCCGAAGCCCACGCCCGGCACCTCCGGCCCACCGAGCGATGCCACGAGGCCGTCGTAGCGCCCACCGCCGCCGATGCCGCTCTGCGCACCAAGGCGGTCGCACGTGAACTCGAACACCGTGCGCGTGTAGTAGTCGAGGCCACGCACCAGCGTGGGGTCCTCCTCATACGGGATGCCCAGCAGGCGCAGCGCCTCGAGCACGCGCTCGTGGTGCTGGCGGGCGTCGTCGGTGAGGTTGTCGAGCAGGCGGGGGGCGCCTGCCATGGCCGCCTGCACGGCGTCGTCCTTCATGTCGAACAGGCGCAGCGGGTTCTCGTGCATGCGCTCGCGGGCATCGCGGGGCAGGGAGTCGGCGTGCGCCGCGAGGTGGGCGAGCAGCTTCTCGCGGTATGGCCCACGCCCGTCGGGGTCGCCCATGCTCGAGATGCGCAACCGCACCCCGGGCACCTCGAGCCGCGCGTAGATCTGTGACAGCAGGGCGATCATCTCGGCATCAAGAAGGGGGTCGTCGCTGCCGAATGCCTCGGCGCCCACCTGCCAGTGCTCGCGGAAGCGCCCGCTCTGCGGCGCCTCGTAGCGGAACATCGGCGCCAGGTACCAGAGCTTCACCGGCTGGGGCAGCTTGTGCATGCCGTGCTCTGCATACGCACGCGCCACCGGGGCGGTGCCCTCCGGCCGCAGGGTGATGCTGCGCCCTCCGCGATCGTCGAAGGTGTACATCTCCTTGCGCACGATGTCGGTGGCCGTGCCCACGCCGCGCACGAACACCTCGGTCTCCTCGAACGTCGGGGTGATGACCCGGCCGAAGCCGTGCGTGGCCATCACCTCGGCCGCCACGCCCTCGATGAGCGCGCGCACGCGGCCCTCGGCCGGCAGCACGTCGCGCGTGCCCTTGGGCGCCTTGGGGGCCACCCCTACCGCCTGCCCGTCTGCTTCTCCCAGCGCCGCAGGGCCATGCGATGGGCCAGGCGGTCGAGCACCATTCCGAGGGGAATCATCAGCACGCCCATGATGAGCGCGTAGGTGAACGCCGTCGTCGCGGTGTCGCCGTTCAGGTAGTACATGAACAGGAAGAAGATCGCGGCCGCGATGCCCGCGCGGATGAGCACGCTCCTGATGCCCGCGCGCCGCGGGGCGCCCTTGGGGAGCCCCTGGTGCCGTGCCGGGGTCGACTCGGCCTCCACGATCTTGGCCTCATGCCGCGGATTCTTCACGGGTGGGGGCCCGGCCTTGGGCCTGCGACGGCGCTTGGGGGCGATCTCTCAGTCCTCCGTTGACTCGATGACCTGCTCGGGGCGCAATTCCGCGAGGCCCAACTGTGCGGGGGACGCCCCGGAGAGCGCCTGCCGGGGCACCAGGCCCACGAGCTCCGACTCCCCGGCAACGAGGCCCCGTGCGGCGGCTTCCCGCCGCACCCTCTCGACCACCGCGAGCAGCGGCGTGCGGCGGTAATCCTCCACGTTCATCGAGACCTGCGCAAGGCCCGTGCGCGTGCACATGAGCCCGAGGGCGCGAACCGAGGGCATGCCGCCCCCCTCCCCGCCCTCGCGCACTGCCGCCGCGATGGCCCGGGCATCGTCCAGCGACCCGCCGGGCAGCCACACGTTCCAGGCGATGAGGGGCCCGCGGGCGCCCACCAGCACCACCCCGGCCGTCGGATGCGCGGAGGGCGGACCGGCATCGGGCATCACCTCCCCCTCCTCGATCGCCGTGGCGAGGGCGGCGAGCCCCGAGGCCCGCAGGCGGGCCGGACGCTCCCGCCCCTCACCGGCGGCCTCGCCGTAGAGCAGGCACGGCACCCCCACCTCATCCCCGATGCGCCGTGCGGCCTCACGGGCGCAGGCGATGGCATCGGGCATGCGCCCGGGCCCGAGGGCGACGAAGGGCATGACGTCGAGGGCGCCCACGAAGGGGTGCACGCCATCGTGGCGCCGCAGGTCGATGAGGTCGCGGGCGCATGCCGCGAGCGACACGGCGGCATCCACCAGCGCGGCGGGCTCACCGGCCAGCGTGATGACGGTCCTGTGGTGATCGGCATCGGAATGCACGTCGAGCACCCGGGTTCCGCTGATCCGGGTGCTTTGCACCAGCCGCCGGATGCTGTCGGGGTCCCGGCCCTCACTACAGTTGGGCACCGCGATCAGGCCGCCGTCAACCCGTTGGGAACCGCCACTGCGCACGCTCTTCAGGCTGCTCACCTTCCTCCGGCCCTACAAGTGGTCGGTTGCCGTCACGGCCATCTCGGCCCTGGCGCTGATGGCCTGCACGATCACCCTGCCATACCTCACGCGGCGGGTGATCGACGACGTGCTGAACGGGCAGCAGGAGGACGCTCTCCTGCCGCTGGTGATCATCGTGATCGTGGTGGGCGTCATCCGCTCCCTCTTTGCCGTGATGCGGCGCATCCTCGCGGGCTACGTGAGCCTCGGGGTGGAGTTCGACCTGAGGGACAGGGTGTTCTCGCACCTGCAGCGCCTCTCATTCGGCTACTTCGACCGCATGCCGGTGGGCCAGCTGATGTCGAGGGCCACCAGCGACCTGCAGACCGTGCGGTTCTTCCTCGGCTACGGACTCATCTTCCTGTTCATGCACGCCTTCACGCTGGTGTTCGTGACCGTGGTGCTGCTCTTCATCAACGTGCCGCTCACGCTGCTGGCGCTGCTGATGGGCCCCGCCCTTGTGCTGGTGGCGGCGCGCGCGAGCAAGCGGTCCCACCCCGTGCTGGTGGACGTGCAGCAGAAGGTCGCGGACGTCACGCAGACCGCCGAGGAGAGCATCGCGGGCATCCGCGTGGTGAAGGCGTTCGGCCAGGAGCAGGCCCAGGGCGAGCGCTTCGGCGTTCGTGCGCAGGATGCCTTCACCCGCAGCATGGATGCCGCGCGCCTGCAGAGCTTCTACCAGTCGCTCATGGGCTTCCTGCCCACGCTGGGAGTGGCCGTGGTGATCCTCGCGGGTGGCGTGATGACCATCAACGGCGGGCTCACCCTCGGGGAGTTCGTGCAGTTCTACCTGTACCTGGCGATCCTCACGTGGCCGTTCCGGTCGATCGGCATGCTCATCGGCAGCGCCCAGCGCGCGGTGGCGAGCGGCCAGCGCGTGTTCGAGATCCTCGACACCGAGCCGCAGGTGGTCGAGGCCGAGCACCCCGTGCCCATGCCGTCCGGCGCGGGCCATGTGCTGATGGAGGGCGTCTCGTTCGGCTACGACCCCGCCGTGCCCGTGCTGCAAGGGCTCGACCTCGACATACCCGCGGGTCGCACGATCGCCCTCATCGGCCCCACCGGGTCGGGCAAGACCACCGTCACGCAGTTGATGCCCCGCTTCTACGACCCCGACGCCGGGCGGGTGCTGGTGGACGGCGTGGACGTGCGCGACATGCGGCTGGAGGACATCCGCGGGGCCATCGGCATGGTGACCCAGGACCCCTTCCTGTTCTCCGACACCGTGCGGGCCAACATCGCCTTCGGGCGACCCGATGCCACCGATGAGGAGATCGCGGGCGCCGCGCGCATGGCGCAGGCCGACACCTTCATCCGGGCCCTGCCCGACGGCTACGACACCATCGTGGGCGAGCGCGGGTTCACGCTGTCGGGCGGCCAGCGGCAGCGTGTCGCCATCGCCCGGGCGATCCTGGTGGACCCACGCATCCTCGTGCTGGACGAGGCCACGGCGTCCGTGGACGCCTCCACCGAGCGGGAGATCTCCCGTGCCCTCGCCACGGTGATGCAGGGCCGTACGACGATCATCATCGCCCACAGGCTCTCCACCATCAGCCTGGCCGACGAGATCGTGCTGATCGACCACGGGCACGTGGCCGCGCGCGGCTCGCACGACGACCTCTACGGCAGCAGCGCCCTCTACCGCGAGATCCACGACCAGGGCCTGGCGCGCCCGGACGAGCTCGTGACGAGAGGCGGCTGATGGGCACGCGGCCCGTGGGCCACGGACACGCGGGCGGCATGCTCGGGCCGCTGTCGGAGGAGGACGAGGAGCGGGTGGTGAAGAGGCCGCGCCGCAACCTGCGCCGCCTCGTCCCCTACTTCCGCCCCTACCGCAAGCGCGTATTCATCACGATCCTGCTGATGCTCGTGGTGACCGGCGCCACGCTGGCCACGCCGGCGCTCGCACAGGTGGCCATCGATGACGGCATCGACGCGGGCAGCGTGACGGCGTTGGTGGTGATCGTGGTGGCCTTCATCTTCATCGGCCTGGCGGGCTGGGCGGCCCAGTACTGGCAGTCGTACCTGTCGTCGTGGGTGGGCGAGCGCGTGCTGCTGGACCTGCGCCGGCAGGTGTTCGACCACATGATGCGGCTCGAGCTCGGGCACCACGAGCGCACGCCCACCGGGCGCAGCGTGAGCCGCCTCACCGCCGACATCGAGGCCGTGAACCAGCTCGTGGTGGAAGGCGCCACGTCGCTGGTGATCAACGGCCTCACGCTGATCGGCGTGGTCATCATCCTGCTGGCCTACGACTGGAAGCTCGCGGTCGCGGCGTTCCTGATCTTCCCGCTGCTGGCCATCGGCACGTGGTGGTTCCGCGTGCGGGCCACCACGGCATACCGCGCCACCCGCGAGAAGGTGGCGGTGGTGCTGTCGGTGCTGCAGGAGAACCTCTCAGGGATACGGGTGGTGCAGGCCCACGGACGCCAGGAGGAGTCGGCCAAGCGCTTCCGCGACTCCAACCGCGAGTACCGCCGGGCGAACATGCGCACGGTCAACGTGAGCGGCATCTACTTCCCCGGGGTTGAGTTGCTGGCCGCGCTCGGCACCGCACTCATCCTCTGGTACGGCGGCAACCGCGTGCTGAACGAGGATCTCAGCGTGGGCGTGATGGTGGCGTTCATCGGCTACCTGGCCTCGTTCTTCGACCCCATCCAGCAGCTCTCGCAGCTGTACAACACCTTCCAGTCGGCCATGGCGGCGCTCGAGAAGATCTTCGGCGTGCTCGAGACCGCCCCGCGCATCACGGACGCCGCCGACGCCGCGGACCTGCCCGCCGTGGCCGGCCGCGTTGACCTGGAGGGCGTGTCGTTCGGGTACGGCCGCGAGTACGTGATTCGCGACATCGACCTGCACATCGCGCCGGGCACCACGGTGGCCCTGGTGGGGGCCACGGGGGCCGGGAAGTCGACGCTGGCCAAGCTCATCGCGCGCCTGTACGACCCCGACGAGGGCGTGGTGCGCATCGACGGCGTCGACCTGCGCGAGGTGCGGGAGGAGTCGCTCCGCGCCGCCATGGGCATCGTGCCGCAGGAGGGCCACCTGTTCAGCGGCACCATCGCCGACAACGTACGGTTTGCCCACCCCCTGGCAAGCGACGACGACGTGCGCCGTGCGCTCGACGCCGTGGGCGCGCTGGACTTCGTGGAGGACCTGCCCGACGGCATCGACACCGACGTGCAGGAGCGGGGTGCGCGGCTGTCGGCCGGCCAGCGCCAGCTCATCTGCTTCGCCCGCGCCCTCGTGCCCGATCCACGCCTCATCATCCTCGACGAGGCAACGTCGTCGATCGACATCGGCACCGAGAAGCGCATCGAGGAGGCGCTCGACCGCCTGCTGACCGGCCGCACCGCCGTGATCATCGCGCACAGGCTCTCCACCATCCGCCGCGCGGACCTCATCGTGGTGGTGGAGGACGGCCGCATCGCCGAGCAGGGGACGCACGACGAGCTCATGGCAGCGCGAGGGCGCTACGCCGCGCTCTACTCCGACTGGGAGCAGGCAGCGCACTAGCCGGCAACGTCGTACACTCAGTACCACCCGCCCGTAGGAGAGCCATGCCGCCCCGTAAGAACACCCGACTGTCCGTCGGTGAGTACCTCATCGACGCCCTCAAGAAGCGTGGCGTGAACCACGTGTTCGGCGTGCCCGGGGACTTCATCCTGGGCCTGTACGAGATCGGCACCGAGCGCGGCATGAACATGGTCAACTCCACGCGCGAGGAGACCGCCACCTACGCGGCCGACGGCTACGCGCGCGAGAAGGGGCTGGGCGCCGTGGCCGTCACCTATGGCGTCGGCATGGTGGCCACCATGGCCGCACTCGGCGGGGCGAACTGCGAGATGGTGCCGGTGGTCGTGATCGGCGGGGCCCCGGGCATGGGCGAGCGCGATGGCCGCCGGGTGCACCACGCCGTCAGCGACGACATGGACGCACCGCGGATGATGGCGGAGCACCTCACCCACCACACCGTGCTCATCGACAACGCGGACACCGCGTATGCCGATATCGACTGGATCCTCGATCACTGCATGAAGGAACTGCGGCCGGTCTTCATCGAACTTCCGCGCGACCTCATCTCCGCGGTGCCGAAGATCGTGTACACGCCGCCCGAGCGGACCGCACGACGCTTCAGTTCGGCCCCGCACACGGAGTCGTGCGCCGACGACCTGGTGGCAACCCTAAGGGCGGCGAGGAAGCCCATCATCAACGTGGGCAACGAGGTGACCAAGCGCCGCCTGGGCGACCGCGTGCTGGCCCTGGCCCAGCGGCTGAACGTGCCGGTCGTGGAGACCGTCATGGGCAAGGCCGCCGTGGACGAGGACGACACCCGGCTCACTCTCGGCGTGTACAGCGGCGGCGGCACCATGCCGGCGCTGCGCAGGTTCGTGGAGTCCGCCGACTTCGTGATGCAGCTGGGCGTGAACGTCAACGACATCACCACGGGTGGCTTCACGAGCGGCATCAACGAGGATTGGTCGAGCAACGCCTACGACGGGCGTGCGCGCGTGCTCCACCGCACCTACACCGATGTGTGGCTCCCCGAACTGCTCGACGCCCTCGACCGCCGCACGCTGCCCCGCAAGAAGCTGCCGGCAAAGATGCCCAACGGGTGGGTGCGCCCGGTCGCGATGAGCGGACGCCTGACCACCGACATGGTCGCGGCGGCGCTGAACGAGTTCATCATCCCGTCCGACATCATCACGAGCGATGTCGGCGTGGCGGCGCATCTGGCCATGGACGTGCAGATGCAGCGGGCGGGCCAGTTCCACATCGCACGCCTCTACGTGGGCATGGGCTTCGCCGTGCCCGCCGGCATCGGCGCGGCACTCGCCCGCGGGAAGGGGCGCCCGGTAATCCTCATCGGCGACGGGTCGTTCCAGATGACCGGGTTCGACATCTCCACCGGCATCCGCGAGGGCCTCAAGCCCATTGTCATCGTGATGGACAACCACGGCTACGGCGCCGAGCGCAGCATCCGCGATGGCGCGTTCAATGACGTGAGCGTGTGGGACTACGCGGCGGTCGCAGGCGTGGTGGGCGGAAAGGGCACCAAGGTGGGCACGGGCCAGGAGCTGCGTGATGCGCTCGCCGCCGCGCGCCGCGACAACAGGAACGCCCACATCATCCAGGCCGACCTCGATCCCATCGACATGCCCCGTGCGCTCAAGGCCCTGGGCAAGGATCTGGCTGCACTCATGAACGCGAAGTAGGCGCGTTCGGCTGTGCTACCGTGCCCCGGCCGTGAGGCGGTGGGGGATCGTCTAGCTGGTAGGACACTGGGTTCTGGTCCCAGGAGCGGGGGTTCGAGTCCTCCTCCCCCAGTCACTTCACGACCGGCGCGGCATTCGCAATAATGCTCGCCAGCAGTTCCCATGCAGCACCCCGCAGGACCTCGTGGCGCATTCGTCTAGGGGCCTAGGACGCCGCCCTCTCACGGCGGTAACACGGGTTCAAATCCCGTATGCGCTACTCCACCTCTGACGCGGCCTGCCGGCCGCGTCAGTCGTTTCCGGCCACGGCCCGCAGGGATACCCATTGAGCAGCTCCCAGCACGCCGCCCTCCGGCTGTTGAGAAACCCGGATGTCGCCCGCCTCCTCAGCGCGCAGCTGCTCAGCACCCTCACCTTCGGCGTGGTGGCCGCCGCGCTGGGGTGGCAGGCATTCCAGCGCACGGGCAGCCCCCTCAGCCTCGGCCTGATCGGGCTGGCGGAGTTCCTGCCCGCTCTCATCTTCGCGCTCCCGGCCGGGCAGATGGCCGACCGGCTCGACCGCCGCATGGTGACGGCAATCGGCATGGGCATCGTGGTGCTCATGGCCATCGCCCTGGCGCTCGACGCCGCGAGCGGCAACACCTCGGCCATGCCCCTGTACTTCCTGGCCGCGGGGCTGGGAGTGGGCCGCTCGTTCGCGAGCGCCGCGTTCACCCCCATGCTGGCCGCGGCGGTGAGCGCCGCGGACCTCCCCCGCACGATGGCGCTGTCGTCGTCCACCTGGCAGGGCGCCCTGATCATCGGGCCATTCCTCGGCGGACTGCTGCAGGCGTGGGGAAACGTGCCTCCCTATGTGTTCGCGGCCCTGCTCGACGTGGTCGCGGTGGCGCTGCTGCTGGGCGTGACCCGGCGCGTCGGCACCGAGCACCGCGCATCGGTGACCGGGCCCCCGACCATGCGAGACGCCACCGCGGGCCTGCGCCTCATCCGCGCCACGCCCGCGCTGCTCGGGGCAATCAGCCTCGACCTGGTGGCCGTGCTGTTCGGCGGCGCGGTGGCACTGCTGCCGATCATCGCCAGCGAGGTGCTGGGGGTCGGCGCGGTGGGATATGGCGTGCTGCGTGCCGCCCCCGGCATCGGCGCGGTGGCCGTGGGCCTGATCCTCGCCGGCAGACCCATTCGCCAACGCGTGGGGCCGGTGCTGCTGATCTCCGTGGCGGGCTTCGGCGCGTTCACGATCCTGCTCGGCCTCTCAACGAGCTACTGGCTCACCTTCGTGGCGCTCCTACTGCTCTCGGGAAGCGACATGGTGAGCGTGTACATACGGTCCACGCTCACGCCGCTGCTCACCCCGCCGGGACTGCGCGGACGCGTGGTGGCGGTGGAGCGCGTGTTCGTGGGTGCCTCGAACGAGCTCGGCGCCTTCGAGAGCGGCGTGCTGGCGCAGTACATCGGCACCGTGGGCGCCATCGTGGTGGGCGGCGGCGTGAGCATGGCCGCCGCCGGCATGTGGGCCGTCTTCTTCCCCGGCCTCAGGAAGATCGATCGCTTCGAGGACATCGCCCCGGGGCGCGACCCGGACGCCTAGGCGGCAAGCACCTGCCGGATGAGGTCCGCAGTCGCCGTGGGCTGCTCGCGCGGGTAGAAGTGCCCGCCCAGGTCGACCGGCACGATGTCGAAGCGGTGCCCGTAGGCCTCCACGGCCCCGGGCGACAGCAGCGGGCGGGCCGCGAGGGCCGTTACCCGCACGCCCAGCGCCCCTGCCCGCGAGAGAGCGCCGTCCATGTCCCACTCGAGCAGGGCCTGCATCATCGAGATCGCCGCCTCGGGGTCAACCTCCCCCATGGCCGTCGCCACCTCATCGGTGACCGCGGGGTCGGTGCCCGGGCCCGCGGCGCGCTCGCACAGTGCGCGCACGCCCTGCGGGTAGTCGTGGCGGAAGGGCGCCAGCACGCGCTCGGCATCGTCCGGCGCCTGGCGCGGGTACATGTGCATGAACGTGAGACCGTCGAGCGCAATGACACGGTGGCCCTCACCCGCCAGCACCGCCTCCACGGCCACGGCCGCGCCCATCGAGTGGCCCACGAGGGCCGCACCGCGCATCCCCTCGTCGGCCACCACGGCATCGACGAGGGCACCGAGGTCGTCCATGGACCACCGGCGGCTCGTGGCGGTGGACTCCCCGTGCCACGGCAGGTCGATGCACATCACCCGGTGGTCGCGCGAGAGATCGGCGGCGACCCCTGCGAGGTCGTGCCGCCGGCATGCCCAGCCGTGGATGAGCACCACCGCGGGCCCGTCGCCCGCGAGGTCGTACGCCACGCGGGCGCCCGGCAGTTCGCGAACCCGGGTGTTGCCCGCGCTCACGGGATGAGCGCCGGCCAGGCCCCGATGTTCGGCGCGCCGAGGCCCGACGCCATGTCGTATCCGGGCCCGGCGGTGCAGCACACCCCCGTGCCGAAGATGTCGTTGTTCCCAACGGTGATGTCCTGGACGCCGGTCGCCAGCGGCCCGTAGAGCAGCGGGTTGAGGTAGCCCACGGGCTTGCGTCCCGCGGCCAGTCGCTCGGCGTTGATGCGAAGCACCGCCGATGCCAGCAGGGGAGCCGATGCGCTCGTGCCCTCGCTGGTGGTGGTGTTGCCAGCGGTGGACGTGAGGTAACCGGGCTGGCCCGCGAGCATCGACACGTCGGGTACGAGGCGCCCAAGGCCGCGCACCGCCGCGCCGGCGGTCTTCTGCCATGCCGGGCGCGGGAAGATGACGCTCTGGCCGCCCCCGCCGCCTGCGACCACGCACGGCCACGGCAAGCCGGTGACCGTCCCGTTCTCATTCCACACCTGCTCACCGGGGACAGTGCGGGTGGTGGCACTCCACATCGTGCCGCCCACGGCGGTCACCCCCGGCGCCGAGGCCGGCCAGTTGACCGATGCGTAGCCGGGCAACCCGTATGCGGGGAAGTTCGACGCGCACACGTTTGCCGGCGGGCCCATGGACCCCTGGTCGCCGGAGGAGGCGAACATGCTCACCCCCGAGGCCACGAGCGCCTGGGCAAGCGTGTCGGCCTGCGTGAAGTCCTGCGGAGACGTGAGTTCGCCCATCTCCTGGGCCATCTCGCTGCCGCCGTAGCTCATACTGATGACCGTGAGGTTGGGCAGCGCGGCGGCCTGCTCGAAGAAGTCGGAGAAGGGCGTGGCTGCATCGCCCGCGACGTTGATGACCACCACGGTGGTGCCCGCCGGGGCGAGGGCTGCCACCAGCT
>JBIIJJ010000096.1:0-6062 GCA_044233875.1 Miltoncostaeaceae bacterium
TGCTGAACGCCGATGGCACCGGCATGCGGCGGATCACCGACTTCCCCACGACCACTCCCAGGTTCCGACCCGGCGGCATATTCCCGGTAATGAGTGGGGCGGTGACGCCGGTGTGGTCACCTGATGGTATGTGGATCGCCTTCGCATCCAACCACCAGGGCTCCTACGACATCTATCGAGTGCGCCCCGATGGGTCGCAGATGCAGCGCATCACCCGCACGCCGCAACCGGAGCTGTCGGTCGGGTGGGGCCCGAACCGTTCCTCCGGGGAGTCTTCCTCCAGCGGCGGGTGACGCCGCGGGCCGGCGCTGACCGGGGCGCTAACGTGGATTGCGTGAGCGGGCCCGACAACAGCGGACCGGGCATCGGCGACGGGCTGCGCCGGGCGCACATGGCCGCCGAGCGCACGTACCTGGCCTGGTGGCGCACGGCCCTCGCCACGGCGGCCATGGCCATTGCCGTGGGCCAGCTGCTGCCGGACGCCATCGGCACGTCCACCACATGGCCCTATGTGGCGGTGGGGGTGGGGTGGGGCGTGCTCGCACTGGCCATCGCGGCGTACACGCCCATACGGCAGCTGAGCCTGCGGCGCGCAATCGACCGTGGTGAGTACGCGCACCCGCACGCGGCGGCACTGGCGGTGCTGGGCGCAGGGGGAACGCTGCTGGTGGCCGGCACGGTGCTGCTGGTGGTGGTCGGGCTCTAGCCCCCGCGGGCAGGGTGAACCCCCCGTGCGGGGGGGGTCGGCACCGAAGAGGATCCATCAACCTCGGTTCCTCACGTTTCGCGTACCGATCGGAGCACGACATGCCGCAGGATCTGACCGACCTCCCCGTGCCGTCGTTTGCCGGGGGCACGCGCGCCATCACCCTCACGCCCGTGGTGGGAACGCCCGCGCGGCAGTACGCGGATGAGTTCATCCCGGGTGAGGAGGAGATCGGCGACGGTGAGATCAGGGTCACGATCCTCGGCAGCGGCAACCCATGGGTGACGCGCGGGCAGTCGTCGGGCAGCGTGCTGGTGGAGATCGGCAATCCGGAGCGCGACCTGCTGGTGCTCGACCTCGGCAGCGGGTCGCTGGCCAACTACGCCGCCCTCAGGCTGCCGGTGAACGCGCTCGACAAGGTGTTCCTCACCCATCTGCATGCCGATCACACGGCCGACCTCATCACGCTGTCGGGCAGCTACTCGAAGGTGGGCCGCGCCGATCGACCCGTGGCGGTGTGGGGGCCCAGCGGTACCGAGCCGCGGCTCGGCACCCGGCACTTCGTGGAGTCCGTGCAGGAGGCCCTGGCCTGGGACACCGCGAGCAGCAGCGGTCCCATCAATCCGGCGAGCCTGCAAATGACGGTTACGGAGTTCGACTTCCGCGAGACGCAGGTGGTGTACGAGGCGAATGGGGTGACGGTCACCGCGTTCCCGGTGATCCATGCGCTGAGCGGCGCCGTGGGCTATCGCATCGACTTCGCCGGGCTCACCGTGGTGCACTCGGGCGACACCTGCCCGGGGTGGCCGCTGGTGCACGCGTGCGGGGGCGGGGTGGACCTGCTCATCCACGAGTGCTTCCCGCCGGCCGAGGCATTGGCGCAGGCCACCGGGCTGTCGATCGAACGCGCCACCATCGCGCTGAACGCGGCCCACACGTCGCCCCGTGCGGCGGGAACGGTGTTCGGGCTGGTGAAGCCGCGCATGGCGGGCCTGTGGCACACGTTCCTGTCGCCCCAGGTTATCCCGATGATGTTCGCCCAGATCGGCCAGGTCTACGACGGCGCCGTGGTGCAGACGCAGGACCTCACCGTCTTCAACGTCACCCGCGACGCAGTGGTGGCACGCCAGGCGAAGGTGGTGGACCAACTGCCGCCCATCGCCGGGGAGCAGCGCGTGGCCTACGAGCCCGTGCTGCCCGAGCCCCCGGAGTGGTGGGCCGAGGCGCGAATCGCGGTGGACGAGGCTTCAGGGTGACGGGAAGGTGACTGTCACCACGCCACCGCCATCCGGGGCGTTGCCGGCCACCGCCACCGCCCCGTGCATCTCGGCCACCTGGCGCACGATCGACAGGCCCAGCCCGGACCCCGGCTTGCCCCGGGCGTCCGTCGATCGGTAGAAGCGCTCGAACACGTGCGGCAGGTCGTCCTCGGCGAAGCCCGGCCCGTGATCGCGCACGGTGAGCGTTCCATCGGCCAGGGTGACCTCGATCGGCCGCCCCGTGGGGTTCCACTTGACCGCGTTGTCGAGCAGGTTCGCCACCAGGCGGCCCAGGCGCTCGGGGACCCCATCGACCACGAATGGGGAGAGGTCCTCCCGCACGCTCACGCCCGGATGCAGCCGGCGCACGCGCTCGACTGCCGCCGCGGTTATTTCGTCGAGCCGCACGTCCTGGGCCTCGTCCTCGCGCACGGTGGTCTCACCGGCCCGCACGATGTCGGTGACCAGCGCCGTGAGCTCATCCGTCTGCTCCACCACATCGCGAAGCAGGGCGTCGTAGTCGTCTTGCGGCAGCGACCCCGGCTGCTGCAGCACCTCGATGTTGGCGCGCAGTGACGCAAGCGGGGTGCGCAGCTCATGCGAGGCATCGGCCACGAGCCGCCGCTGCGACTCGGCCGCCGCCTCCAGTTCGTCGAGCGTGCCGTTGAACACCGTGGCGAGGCGGGCGATCTCGTCCCTGCCCACCACGGGGAGCCGTCGCGAGAGGTCGCCCTCGCCTGCCAGTGCCTCGGTCTCTGCGGTGAAGTCCGTGACCGGTCGGAGGGCGCGGCCCGATACGACCCAGCCGAGCCCTGCACCCACGGCGATGCCCGCGCCGGTGACGATGAGCAGGATCACCCCGAGGCCGGAGAGCACCGACTGCACCTCGTCAACGGGACGGGCCAGCTCCACGGCCACCCCCCGGGCAACCGGCGCCGTCACGCCCCGTAGCGGCACGCCCTGCAGCTCGGTATCCCAGAAGTACGCCGGGGCGGTGCCCGAGGCCACCTGGATGTCGCGCTCTGTCACGGGCAGCGTGACCTGCTCGAGCCGCTCACCTCGCCTGTCGCGGCCACGGCGCCCGCGATCGGCACCGCCCGCCGACGTTGCCGACGTGCTGGTGACCACCTGCGAGTACACCTGCGGGCCGCCGAATCCCGGTTCGCGCATGAAGCCGCCCGGCGGTGGCAGCGCCCGCGCGCCGTCGCGCACCACGCGCTCCACCTGCTGCCGCAGGGAGTCGTCCACATCGCCGAGCAGGCGTGCGCGCACCGCCACGTAACTGGCGAGCGACGCCACGGCCACCGCCACGGCCACCGCGATGGCGGCGGCCAGGGCCAGGCGCCGGCGGATGGTCATGGCTCGCGCAGCACGTAGCCCACGCCGCGCACCGTGTGGATGAGGCGTGAGCCGCCATCCTCCTCCAGCTTGCGGCGCAGGTAACCCACGTACACCCCGAGGGAATTGGAGGTGGGGCCGAAGTCGTATCCCCACACCCGCTCGTGGATGACCGACCGCGTCAGCACCACGCGCGGGTTGCGCATGAAGAGCTCGAGCAGCTGGAACTCGGTGCGGGTGAGCTCGATCTGCCGCCCGCCGCGCTCGGCCATGTGGCCGGCGAGGTCGAGCGTGAGGTCGTCGAAGCGCAGCGACGACGCGTCGTCGCCGTTCTGCACCGCCGTGCGGCGAAGCAGCGCTCGCAGGCGGGCCATGAGTTCCTGCAGCGCAAAGGGCTTGACCATGTAGTCGTCGGCACCGGCGTCGAGACCGGCCACCCGGTCGCCCACGGCGTCGCGGGCGGTGAGCATGAGCACCGGGGTTGTGTCGCCGGCCGCGCGCAGGCGGCGGCACACCTCGATGCCATCGACTCCCGGCATCATGACGTCGAGGAGGATGGCGTCGGGCGCGCGCTCGGCCAGCGACGCCAGGGCCTCCTCGCCGTCCGACGCCAGCTCCACCTCGTATCCGGCAAGGGTCAGCGCCCGCCGCACCGCGGCGCGCACTGCCTCCTCGTCGTCGGCGACCAGGATCCTCACGTCACGAGTGTGCCGGACCCCTCATGGTCACGGCCCCTGGGGTGGCATGTGGCCGTGCGGCCCGCTGTGGTGATCGCCGTCCGGGCCGCCGCGGTGGTGCCCCGCGGGCCGCTTGCCATCGACGATGTCAGTGGCCATCTGCGTGGCCTGCGCATCGGTGAGGCCTGCGCCGCGCTCGGACTTCTGGATGGCGCCGGCGACGGTGGTGATGAGCCCGGCGCGGCTCACGCCCTTCGTCTCGGCCACCTGCGCCAGGGTCTTGCCCTGCTCACGGGCGTCATGCAGTTGGGTCTCGGTCATCCCGAGCTTCCTGGCAACGGCGTCCTTGACCTCATGCATGCCGCGGCCGTGATGGCCACCGGGGCCGTGGCGCTCGCCCATGCCCGGCAGGGGCGCGTTGGCTGCCCGCTTGAGCATGTCGTCGGCCTGGGCCTGGGTGATGCGACCCGCGGCCACCTGCTCCTGCAGTCTCTGCTTCAGAACGTCGGTGAAGGCCGCCTTCACTTCGGCGGAGGTCACCTGCTCGCCCGTGCGCTTGGAGAGGGCGCTTGCGAGGTCCCCGGCCGGGTCATCCTGTCCGCTCGTGGCGGCAAAGGCGCCGGCGAGGCCGCCTCCCACCAGTACGCCGACGGCGGCGAGCCCGGCGATGCGCTTGTTCCTGGTCTTCACGATGATCTCCCGCGTCGGTTGGTGCCGTACGCCATGGATCGTCGGCTACCCACCTCAGCGGGGCGCAAAAAGAACCGAAGACGCGCATAAGAATGCGCGTCGCACGGGAACCGCATTCCCGCCCGGGGGGCTACGCCTCGAGCAGGTCGCGCAACCCCTCGAGGGCGTCGCGCTGGCGGTCCACCAGGCGCTCCGCCATGTCGATCGAGGGGTCCTCGTGCACGGCGTGGGTGCGCCAGACCACGCGGCAGCCGGAGTCTGTGGGCACCACGGTGAACGACGCCTCGTGCTCGGCCAGGGGCAGGCCGGCCGTCACGGCGTACGAGTAGGTCATCGCCGCGTCGTCACGGCTGAGGAGCTCCTCCACGAGCACGGCGCCATCCGCGCGCTCGAGCGTGCGCACGTTGCCATCCAGCGTGCAGCGCTCGTACAGCGGGTACCACTTCGGCACGCCGCAGGGGTCGCCCACCACGGCCCACGCCTCAGCGGGGCTCACGGCCAGCTCGATCTCCACTCCGAAGTCAGCGCCCATGCGGGAATGATCTCTGATCAGGCCTCGGGGGGCCCGCGCGCGCCGAGCGGCTCCTTCGGAAGGCCGCCGGTCACGAGCAGCCCCAGCACTCCCACGATGAACACGATGGCAAGCGCACCGCGCAGGGATTGCAGCTTGGAGTCGTCATAGGCGGTGACGACGGCGTCCACCTGGTCTGGCGGCAGGCCGGCATCGGTCACCGCCTCCTCCACCTGGGCCGACGACACCACCTGGATGCCGCTGGCCGTCACCTCCTTGGCCGCCTGCTGCAGGTTGGCGTCGGCCGCGGGCTGGTTGGACAGGTTGTAGTTGAAGGTGGCGGCGAGCCCGATGAACAGCACGGAGCCCGCGATGGCCACACCCAGGGACGACCCCAGGTTCTGGCCCGTGCCCTGCAGGCCGCCGATCTCGTTGCCGCGCGATTCATCTGCCGCCGACATGTTGACGTTGCCGATCTGCGACACGGCCAGGCCGAGCCCCACGCCGATCACCGCCATGGCGATGGCGAACAGGGTGCCCCTGGCCTCCGCGGTGACCGAGCCGATGAGCAGCACCACGCCGGCGGAGGCCAGCGCCAGGCCCACCTGGATGAGCGTGCGCGGGGACACCTTGACCGACAGCCGCGACCCCGCGAGGGCCATCACGAAGATGGCGATCGACATCGGCAGCATGCGCAGCCCCGACTCGAACGCATCGAGCCCGAGCACCGTCTGCAGGTAGAGCGGCAGGATGAAGAACGTGCCGGCGATGATGAAGTAGAGGACCACCTGCGACCCAAGGCCGGAGCGCAGGGATCGGATGTGCAGGAGGTCCGTGCCCACGAGCGGCGTGCCGCCCCGCGCGGACACCCGCTTCTCCCA
>JBIIJJ010000097.1:0-6032 GCA_044233875.1 Miltoncostaeaceae bacterium
CGAGCGCCTGGACCAGGGCGGAGCGCGCCTCGAGCAGGTCATCCGCGACAGCGGCGCGCCGGTCACCATCAACCGCGTGGGCTCGATGCTCACGCCGTTCTTCACCGATGCCACGGTCACCGACTACTCAGGTGCCACCGCGTGCGACACGCAGATGTACGC
Organism: Miltoncostaeaceae bacterium; assembly: GCA_044233875.1. Lineage (GTDB taxonomy): Bacteria > Actinomycetota > Thermoleophilia > Miltoncostaeales > Miltoncostaeaceae > SYFI01. Next base: position 163 of record JBIIJJ010000097.1, read on the forward strand.
CGCCGTGGCCCGCGCGCTGCTGGCCCGCGGCATCTACCCGCCGCCGTCGCAGTTCGAGGCCTGGTTCGTGAGCACCCTGCACGGTGACGAGGAGTTCTCGGCCACGGCAGAGGCGCTCGCCGCCGCCCTCGAGGAGGCCGGCGCATGATCGGCACCGAAGCCGACCGCGTGAGCGAGGTGCTGGCCGAGCAGCCGGGGCTTGCCGGGCGCACGGTGGATGCCGACGAGGTGCTCGTGCCCATGGTCAGCCCGCCCCTGCCGCGCGAGAACGCCCTGGGGCTCGAATTGATCCTCGAGGGCTTCCTGCTGCACCGGGGACGACCCCGCCACGTCGACCACGTGCCCATGGGCGCCGCCGTGCTGGCCGGCGACTACTGCTACGCGCAGGGCCTGGTGCGCATCGCCGCCACCGGCGACCTCGCAATGGTGGAGGCCCTCGGCGACCTCGTGGCCCTCTCGGCCGCCGCCGTGGCCGCCGGGCGCGACGACGACCTGCTGCCCCTCTGGCGATCGACGGCGGCGGCCATCGCCGGTGAGTGCGGCCCCGGAACCGCGGACGTCGCGCGTGCCGCCAGGTCGGCCCTTCGCGAGGGCGTGCCCGGGCCCATCCACGACCTGGCGGCCGGGCTGCCCGCATCGCCGGCTCTGGAGGAGGCACTGCTCGGATGAAGGACCTGCGCCAGTGGCTGAACGCCCTCCGCGACATCGGCGAGCTCGTGGAGATCGACGCCGAGGTCGACCCGCACCTCGAGATCACCGAGATCTCCGACCGCGTGATGAAGGCGGGGGGTCCGGCACTGCTCTTCCGCAACGTGAAGGGCTCCGACCTGCCGGTGCTCATCAACCAGTTCGGCAGCGAGCGCCGCATGGCCATGGGCCTGGGCGGTGACGACCTCGACCAGATCGCCGGGCGCATCGCCGAGATCGCCGAGATGCAGCCCCCGTCCGGCCTGATGGACAAGGTGAAGGCCCTCGGCAAGCTCAAGGACCTGGCGTCGCTCGGCACCAAGACCGTGAAGTCGGGTCCCTGCCAGGAGGTGGTGCTCCGCGGCGACCAGGTCGACCTCGACCGCCTGCCCATCCTCACCTGCTGGCCCGGTGACGGAGGCCCGTTCGTCACGCTGCCGCTGGTGTTCAGCAACGATCCGCGCACCGGCGCCCGCAACTGCGGCATGTACCGGGTGCAGAAGGTCGACCGCAACACCTGCATGATGCACTGGCAGGTGCACAAGGATGGCCGCCAGCACCTGCTCGACTCCCAGGGCCGGGTTCCCGTGGCGGTGGTCATCGGCACCGACCCGGCCGTGACCTACTCCGCCACCGCGCCGCTGCCGCCCGCCCTCGACGAGATGATGTTCGCGGGCTTCCTGCGCGGCGACCGCGTGGAGATGGTGAAGGCCGTCAGCCAGGACATCGAGGTCCCGGCGCACGCCGAGGTGGTGCTCGAGGGCTACGTGGATGCGAACGACATCCGCGACGAGGGCCCGTTCGGCGACCACACGGGCTTCTACACGCCGGTCGACCAGTACCCCGCGTTCCACGTGACGGCACTCACCATGCGCCGGGACGCCATTTACTCCACCACCGTGGTGGGCATGCCCCCCATGGAGGACTACTGGCTGGGCAAGGCCACCGAGCGCCTCTTCCTGCCGCTCATCCGCATGACCGTGCCCGACCTCGTGGACATGAACCTCCCGCTGGAGGGCGTATTCCACAACTGCGCCATCGTCTCGGTGAAGAAGCGCTATCCGGGGCACGCCAGGAAGCTCATCAACGCCGTGTGGGGCCTCGGCCTGCTCTCGCTCACGCGCTGCGTGATCGTGGTGGATGCCGACATCGACGTGCACGACGTGTCGCAGGTGGCCTTCCGCGCGTTCTCCAACGTCGATCCCAAGCGCGACGTGCTGGTGGTGGAGGGCCCCGTCGATGCCCTCGACCACGCGGCGCCATGGCCCGCCTACGGGGCCAAGATCGGGTTCGACGCCACCGCCAAGTGGGAGGGCGAGGGCCAGGTGCGACCGTGGCCCGAGGAGATCCGCATGAGCGACGAGGTGCGCGAACGCGTGAGCGCCCGATGGGCGGAATTCGGCATCCCCATGCCGCCCGGCTGACCGACGTGCCCTGAGGTCCCCGCGCAGTGGGGACATCCGGCCCGATCTCCGCTGCAGGCCGCGGGATTTCCCGCCCGGCATGATTCACCTCCGATACTGTCGCGGGACCAATGAACGTCTACGGAGGTTGGAGTGGCTGAGGACGAGCCGAACGGCGGCGTGCCCGGGGGGACCCAGGATGGTCCCTACACGGGCCCGCGCGCGGCCGACTACACGCCGGAGCCCGATCACTCCGACGATCCCGGGTACACCACCCGCACCAGGTTCCTCTCCAACGTCGCCTTCGCCGGTACCGGCGTGCTCACGGCCGCGATCCTCGTGCCGGTCGTCGGGTTCGCGGTGGCCACACCGCTCAAGCCCGAGGAGTTCCGCTGGGTCGACATCGGGCCGGCGAGCGAATTCCTCCAGAACGCTCCTCCGTATGTGAACCCCACGCAGTCGACCAAGATCGGCAACGTCGTCTCCCTCGCGGTGTCCGGACCGTCGTCCGACGCCGACCGCCGCATCTACGTGGTGTACGGCCCCAAGGTGCCCGCCACGCCGGAGCAGGTGGCCGACGAGGCCGCCTTCAAGAAGTGGGCATCGGCGCTGCGCGCTGACGACATGGACCTGCTGGCCATCTGGAACCGCTGCGCCCACCTGGGCTGCCCGGTGGCGTTCTCGCCCGGCACGAAGGGCTACGTGTGCCCGTGCCACGGCGGCGCCTACGACTCACGCGGAATCGTGACCGGCGGCCCGCCGCCGCGTCCGCTCGACCGCGTTGACATCAAGGTCGTCGACCAGTCCAAGCAGTTCGCGCCCGAGCAGGTCGAGGCCGGCAAGGACCGCGTGCCGCTGGCCGTTGCCGCGAAGAGCAACAACCCCAACCTGCGCGTGCTGGTGGGCAAGCCGTACTCGATCGACGCCGAGCAGCAGCCGCACGCGCTGGCGGACCCCGGCGTGCCGGTATCGGGAACCCTGTCCCATCTCTACCCGTTCACCTAGGAGCCTGCGTTGACCACCAAGGACATCGGGCCCAAGAACCCCGTCCAGAAGGGCGCCGAGGACACGATCGACTACGTCGACGAGCGCTCGGGCGTCAAGACCGGCGCTCGCTGGTTCCTGTTCCGCAACATCCCCGCCGGCACGAGCTGGTTCCAGACCCTGGGCTTCACCGCGATGGTGGTGTTCGGCGTGCAGGCCATCACCGGGATCATCCTGGCGATGTACTACGTGCCCGACACACGCGGCGGGGCCTACGAGAGCATCCAGCGCATCACGGAGGAGGTGACCTGGGGCTGGCTCGTGCGAGGCATGCACAAGTGGGGCGCCTCGGTCATGATCATCGTGGTGTTCCTGCACATGGCGCGCGTGTTCATCTGGGGCGCCTACAAGTACCCGCGTGAGCTCACGTGGATCACCGGCGCATTCCTGCTGCTGATGACCATGTTCATGGGCCTCACGGGCTACCTGCTCGTGTGGGACCAGAAGGCCTACTGGGCCACGGTCGTCGCGGTGAACATCTTCGCCAGCGCCCCGATCGTGGGGCCGTACATCGGCGACATCCTCCGCGCGGGCCCCGAGTTCGGGCCAGCCACGCTCTCGCGGTTCTATTCGATCCATATGCTCGTGATACCGGGCGCGATAGCGACCTTCATCGGGTTGCATCTCTACTTCATCGTGCGACTGGGCATCTCCGAGCCACCGTGGTCGAAGCGTCGCCTGCGCATCGAGCAGGACGAGGAGGACGCCCGCCGCAGGGCCGCGCGCGAGCGCGCGAAGGAGCTGCCCGGCGCCGTCAACTATCCCGCGACCTGGCCCGCCAAGGCTGAGGAGGCCGCCCGATGAAGCCGGCCGACAAGAAGGCCTACGACAAGGACTACGCGCAGGCGAAGAAGACCGGCAAGCCGTTCTTCCCCTACGCGATCTTCAAGGACACCATCATCGCCGGGCTCACGGTGCTCGGCATCATCATCCTGGCGATCGTGGTGCGGGTCGAGGTGGGCGAGCCGGTCAACCCGGCAACCACCGACTTCGTGCCGAGGCCGGAGTGGTACTTCTACTTCGCCTTCGAGCTGCTGAAGATCTTCGCCAACCAGGACGTGCTCACCCCGGTGATCATGGCCACGTTCATGGTGCCGAACATCCTGATCATCCTGCTGGTGATCTGGCCGTTCATCGACCGTGGGCCTGAGCGCCGCATCTGGAAGCGTCCGTTCGCGATGGGCCTCACGGTGATCGTGACCGGCCTGCTCTGCTACACCACGTACCTGGGTGCCAACTCGCCCTCGGGCGTCGGCTCGGGCGGCCTGCCGCTCACGGGCCTCGACGAGGCGGCCACTGCCGGAATGGCCGTGTACATGGCGAATGGCTGCGCGAGCTGTCACATGATCGCGGGCGTGGGAGCGCCCGGGCCGGGGCCCGACCTCACAAATGAGGGGGCGAAGGGCTGGGACAACGCGAAGATGATCGAGTGGATGAAGAATCCGCGGGCGCCGATGCCGTCATACGCATCGCTGCCACCGGCCGACCTCGAGTCGCTCTCCACCTTCCTCAACGGCCTCGGGACGAAGTACAAGTAGGCCACTCCCCGACTGTCGAACGGTCTCTCACGGGGTCCCGCAAGTGCGGGACCCCGGCCGTTTTCGGGGGATACGGGTCTACGATTCACTGGCCATGCGGATCTTCCTGGGGGTAACCGGAGCAAGCGGCGCCCTCTACGGGGGGCGCGCCCTTGCAGCGCTCGTCGAAGCGGGTCACCACGTGGGCCTGTGCGTGTCGGATGCCGGCGCCCGGGTCATCAGCCACGAGGTGTTCGGCGAGGGCCCACGGCCGTCGTCGTACCGCGACGTGGCCGAGCGATTCGTGGCCGAGTTCGCGGGTCCGGGCGCCGCCGTCGACCTCCTGGACGCAGACGACATCGCCTGCTCATTCGCATCCGGATCGTCCGGTGCACGCCACGCCCTGGTGGCGCCGTGCTCCACGTCGTCACTCGGGCGCATCGCGCACGGCACGGGCGACAACCTCATCCACCGGGTGGCGGAGGTCATGCTCAAGGAGCGCGGCCAGCTCGTGCTGATTCCGCGCGAGACCCCCGTGTCGCTCATCCAGCTGCGCAACATGGTGGCGGTCACCGAGGCGGGCGGCGTCGTGCTGCCGGCATCGCCGGGCCTCTACACCATGCCCGAGACCGTGCAGGACATGGTGGACTTCGTGGTGGGCAAGGCTCTCGACGTGCTGCGCATCGAACACGCGCTGTTCCCGCGCTGGGGCCAGCCGAACGTGGCCACGGCAGCCCCCGGGGACGGCGCCTGACATGACCACCGCCCCCGCCATCCCGGCATTCGTCGGCTCCCTCCAGCCCTGGCTCACCCAGTGCGAGGAGATGCTCGGGCGATTCGCAGCGGGCCACGTACCCGAGGTGTCGGGCCCTGCCATGGACACCCTGCGGGCGGGTGGCAAGCGCGTTCGCCCCATGATGCTGTTCTGCAGCTCATCGCTGGGCGAGGACGACCGGCTCACGCTGGTGAGCGCCGCAGCCGCGGTGGAGCTGGTGCACATGGCCACGCTCGTGCACGACGACCTCATCGACGGCGCCACCACGCGACGCGGGCGACCCACCGTGGCCCGTGCCAACGGTGCGGACGCGGCCATCAACGTGGGCGACTTCCTGTTCGCGCGCGCGTTCGCCGAGCTGACGCGCGTGGGATCGCCGGCGGCGGTAAGCGCACTGGCCGACGCCTCGCTGGAGCTCGCGCGGGGCGAGATGGACCAGCAGCG